>NZ_JBHVDD010000007.1:0-156141 GCF_042802995.1 Streptomyces sp. NPDC057438 | reverse complement strand
GCGCCGTTCTCGCCCTTAATTTCTATTCAATTGACCCTGTCCGGTCGGGGGGGGCCGGTCGCGGGGCTGGGATGCCCGCCCGGCGACCGGCCCACGACGAGTGCTCCGGTGGTTCATGGGGTGCGCCCCCGACCGCGTGCGGGACAGGGAAACGCGAGGGTGTCCCCGGGCCCGGCGCCGGTCGGGGGAGTGACCGGCGGCCGGGGTCCAGGGGGACGGCGCCGGCCCCGTCCCCACGGGTGTGACGCGCCGGGGCCGTCCCGCTCGAACGGCCTCGGGTCCCGGGTCGCCCATGGCCGGGAGGCCCGGGGCGACGTCATACGAACGACGCCGTTGCCGGACGTCGAGATGCTGAAGCCGGGCAAGCGTAAGGGGATTACTTGAGTCAAGCAACCTACTGAGGGGATTGCTTGAGTTAGGCAATGAGGAAGGTAGAGTGAGGAGCATGTCGCTGTCGCCGCCTCCGTCGTTCTGCAGCGGCCGGCGTCCGACTCCCGGACCGAGTGGCTCGCGGACAGCGGCCTGCCCCTCGGCGACGGCGTGCTGCGCGACCGGTACTGCGAGGCCGCGCGGAACGTGTACGCGGCCGGTGACGTGGCCCGCTGGCGCAACCCGCTGTTCGGCACCTCGATGCCCGTCGAGCGCCGCACGAACGCCGCCGAGCGCCGCCGAGCAGGGCATGGCCGTCGCCCGCAACCTCCTCGGGGCCGAGGGGCGCCGGCCGTTCGCGCCGGTGCCGTGCTTCTGGTCCGACCAGTACGGCGTGAAGGTCCAGGCGTACGGCGTGCTGCGCGGCCACGACCGGGTCGCGGTCGTGGAAGGCGACCTGGCCGAACGGCGGTTCGTGGCCGCCTACCGGGCCGGCGACCGGGTCACCGGCGTCCTCGCGGCCGGGATGCCGCCGAGGACGGTCCGGTGGTGGCGCCAGGTCGTCACGTCCGGCGCCGGACGGCACGAGACGTTCCCGCCCTGAACGCCCGCTCACCGGCCCTCACTTCACCCGCTCCACGCCACCAGACGTACCAGGACCGCAGAGAGGACACCGATGTCCACCCCCCACACCCCGTCCGGCCCCGCCTCCCTCGACCCGCGCGAGCTGGGCTTCGACCCCGAAGCCCTCCGCGCCCGCTACCGGGCCGAACGCGAACGCCGCATCCGGCCCGACGGCGCCGCGCAGTACCAGCGGATCGACGGTGAGTTCGCCTCCTACGACGACGACCCCTACGCCGACCGGGAGTTCACCCGCGAGCCGCTGCACGACCGCGTCGAGGCGGTCGTCGTCGGCGGCGGCTTCGGCGGGCTGCTCGCCGGGGCCCGGCTGCGGCAGGCCGGCGTCGAGTCGGTCCGGGTGATCGAGAAGGGCGGCGACTTCGGCGGGACCTGGTACTGGAACCGCTACCCCGGCATCCACTGCGACATCGAGTCGTACATCTATCTGCCGCTTCTCGAAGAACTGGGCTACGTCCCCCGGTGGAAGTACGCGCCGGGCGAGGAGATCCGGCAGCACACCCGCGCCATCGGCCGCCGCTTCGACCTCTACCGCGACGCCTGCTTCCAGACCGTCGTCACCGAACTGCGCTGGGACGAGACCGAGGTGGAGTGGATCGTCGCCACCGACCGCGGCGACCGCGTGCGGGCCCGCTATGTCGTCGTCTCCGGCGGCACGCTCAGCCGGCCCAAGCTGCCCGGCATCCCCGGCATCGACACGTTCCGGGGCCGCACCTTCCACACCAGCCGCTGGGACTACGCCTACACCGGAGGGGACGCCGACGGCGGCCTGACCGGCCTCGCCGACAAGCGGGTGGCCGTCATCGGCACCGGCGCCACCGCCATCCAGGTCGTCCCCCACCTCGGGGCCGACGCGGCCCACGTGTACGTCTTCCAGCGCACCCCCTCGACGGTCGACGTACGCGGCAACGGGCCCACCGACCCGGAGTGGGCGAAGACGCTCACCCCCGGCTGGCAGGGCAGGCGCATGGACAACTTCCTCCGGACCGTCACCGGCGTCCGCGACGGCACGGACCTCGTGAACGACGCCTGGACCAGCAGCGCCCGGCTGCAGGAGAAGCTCATCCCGACCGACGCCTACGCCGACGTACCGGAGGAGGAGCGTGAACGGGCCTACGAGATCGCCGACTTCCAGAAGATGAACGAGCTGCGCGACCGGGTGGCGCAGCTCGTCGAGGACCCGGAGACCGCCGAGAAGCTGAAGCCCTGGTACCGCTACATGTGCAAGCGGCCCACCTTCAGCGACCAGTACCTGCAGACCTTCAACCGGCCCAACGTCACCCTCGTCGACACGGCCGACACCCACGGCGTCGAGCGGATCACCGAGAAGGCCGTGGTGGTCGGCGGGGTCGCGTACGAGGTGGACTGCGTCATCTTCGCCACCGGCTTCGAGGTCGGCGTCTCCGGTCTGCTGTCCGGCCGGCTCCCGGCGTACGGCCGCGGCGGAACCGCTCTGCTGGAGACCTGGCGGACGGCCGGCCCGAGGACGCTCCACGGTTTCTACAGCCACGGCTTTCCCAACCTGTTCCAGCTCGGCCCCCTGCAGAACGCCGGCGCGGTCAACTACGTCCACATCCTCGACCAGCAGTCGGTCCACGTCGGCGAGGTCGTCGCCGAGGCCCGCAGGCGCGGCGCCCGGTACGTCGAGCCGACCGCCGAGGCCGAGGCCGCCTGGGTCGCCACCGTCCGGGAGAAGGCCGCCGACCTGTACCGGTTCCAGGCGGAGTGCACACCCGGCTACTACAACAACGAGGGCCGGCCCCGGCAGCGCAGCGAGGCGTACGGAGACGGCCCGGTCGCCTTCCACGAACTGCTCCGCCGCTGGCGCGCCGACGGAGGCATGGACGACGTGCTTGTGGGTGCCGAGCGCGAAGGGCGGGCGGGGGCGTGACCGGCTCCGGAGCGGCCCCGCGGGCGCGGGGCAACCGCTACGACGAGAGCGGCGAACTTCGTACCACCGGCGCCCGTTGGCAGGCGCGGCGGCTCAACCCGCCCACCCCGCTGTGGGGTTCCAACGGTGTCGCGTTCGGCCCGGACGGGCGGCTGTACGTGGCGCAGTTCCTCGCCGGGCAGATCAGCGCCGTCGACCCGGCCTCGGGGGACGTCGAGGTCGTCGTGCCCATGGACGGTCCGGTGCAGTCACCGGACGACCTCGCGTTCGGCGCGGACGGCTCGATGTACGTGGCCGACCTGGTGCCCGGCCGGGTGTGGCGCCGGACGCCGGTCGGGGAGTACACGCTGGTCAGCGATGAGGTGACGAACCCGAACGGCATCATGTGCGTCGGGGACCGACTGTTCGTCAACGAGATGAGGCCCGACGGCCGTCTGCTGGAGCTGTTCCCGGACGGCGGCGACCCGGTGGTCCTCACCCGGGGCCTGGCGCTCGGCAACGCGATGCAGCTCGGCCCGGACGGCCACATCTACTACCCGCACATGATCACCGCCCAGGTCTGGCGCATCCCACCGGACGGCGGTACGCCCGAGGTGGTCGCCGAAAACGTGCACGAACCGGTCGCGGTCCGCTTCGACCAGGGCGGTGTCCTGCACGTCCTCTCCCGGGGCGTCGAGGGCTTCGTCACCCGGATCGACCTGCACGGCAGCGGGACCCGCACGCTCCTCACCAGCGGTCTGAAGGGCCTGGACAACGCGGCCTTCGACGCCGAGAACCGTATGTTCGTCTCCAGCTTCGCCGCCGGCGGCGTCACCGAGCTGCACCCCGACGGCCGCACCCGCGAGATCGTGCGCCGCGGCTTCGGCGGCCCCTACGGCGTGACCGTCGACCTCGGCGGCACGGTCCACGCCGCCGACCACTACCGCCTGGCGAGCCCGGCGGTCACCGACGAGGGCGAGCCGCTCGGCCCGTCTCCGGCTGCGGGTCCCGGCGGGGTGCGGACCCGTCTCCTGCTGCCCTTCGCCCACGGCATCGTCGCCGACGGCGAACTGCTGCACCACACCTCGCAGTTCGGCACAGTGCGGACGTACGACACCGTGAGCGGGGCGGTCCGGGAGCGGGCGCGGGGGCTGGACCGCCCCATCGGCATCACGGTCGGACCCGGCGGTGCGCTCGTGGTCGCGGAGACGGGCGCGGGCCGGGTCCTCGCCCTCGGGGACGAGGACGGCCCCGGCTCCGTGAGCGTGCTCGCCGAGGGTATGGACCGGCCCACGGACGTGGTCCTCGACGCGGAGGGCCGTCTTTACGTCAGTGAGGAGCGGCTCGGCACGGTGCTCCGGATCGGGACGGACGGCGCCAGGGACGTCGTCGCGACCGGGCTCTCCGCACCGCAGGGACTGGCGGTCCTGGGCGCGGAACTCTTCGTGGTGGAGACCGGGCACCGCAGGCTGAGCTCCGTCTCCCTCGTCACGGGGGAGACGCGGATCGAGGCGGAGGAGCTGCCCGTCGGGCCGCCCCCGGGTGTCGTCCCCCGCACGGAACCGGCGCTGTTCGCGGACGTCATGCCCGGTCTGGCGCGCCGCTTCGCGGGCCTCGCGGCAGCGCCGGACGGAACCCTCCTGCTGTCCGCCAACGGCGAGGGAACGGTGCTGCGGCTGACGCGGAAGGGGGAGGGCCGACCGGAGCGCTGAATTTACTTGAGTTAGGCAACAAGATGGTAAAGTGGATCTCATGCCAGACCCCACGTCCCCCGCACCACCCCCCGAGTCCGCTTCCCCGGAAGTGATCGAGATCGAGCGGGCCCTGACGCGCATCACCTATCTCAGCACCCGGGCCCGGGCCCACGAGCGCCTGATGAGCCTGGCCGGGGTACCGCTCGACCGTGCCGCGGTGGCCCTGCTGCGGCAGATCGCCGACTCCGAGCCGCTGCGGCCGGGGGAGCTGGCCAACCGTCTCGGCGTCGAGGCGTCCCATGTCACCCGCCAGGTCCAGCAGTTGGAGAAGACCGGGTACGTCACGCGGGTGCCCGACCCGGACGACCGGCGCGCCCAGCGCATCGAGCTGACGGCGGCGGGCGGGCGGGCGATCGGCAGCATCCGCGAAGCGGGGGTGCGCGGTATGCAGATGGCGCTGTCCGCGTGGTCGCCCGAGGAACTGCGGCAGCTGGCGGGGCTCTTCCACCGGATGGTGGACGACTTCCTCGCCCACGCCAGCGAGCTGGGGGAGCAGGAGCAGGCGGGCGCGGTCCGGGGCGAGTGAGGTCCGGCTCCGGTACGGTCGCCGCCGCCCCTCCCGGCGCCGACCGGGCCCCGGGCGTCGCTCCTGCCCCGGCCCCGCCCCTCAGCCCGGGTACCCGAGCTGCCGCCTGATGTACGGCGTCATGAGCGTCTTCGCCTTCGCCAGCGTGGAGGTACGGCCGCCGAGCACCGCCGTCTCGCCCCCCGGCACCGGCAGGAGGGTGATGCCGTCGGCCGGCCCGAGCGGCACGATCAGCGGAGTCCGCCTGATCGGCCGGTACAGCCGCGGCTCCTTGCGGTGTCTGCCCGAATTCGCCAGATAAGCACGGATGTTGTGCGCGGCGATGTCCGCCTGGGCGAACGCGACGGGGGACACCTTCAGCTCACTGACGTCGTTGACGTCACCGACCGCGAACACGTCGAGGCGTCCGTCGACCCGGAGAGTCCGGTCCACCTTGACGTGCCCCGCCGCGTTGAGCCAGTCCCCGTGCCCGGCCAGCCGCAGCCAGAGCGTGTTCGGCGTGGTGCCGTTGGCCCAGAACGACAGGTCGGCCTCGATGAGACCGCCCCGCCCGTCCCGGTAGGTGCCGAAGTCGGGCCCGGGGGAGACGAAAGAGTCGAGCCGCACCTCCACGTCGTGCGCCTCCAGCCAGGTCAGGGCTCGCCGTCCCGCCCACTTGCTGCCGGTGGAGCTGAGCAGTTCGGACCCCGCGTGCGCGAGGGTGACCCGCGCGTCCGGCCGGGCCAGCCGGACCTCGGCGGCGAGCTCCACGCCGCCCGGCCCGCCGCCGACGATCAGGACGTGCTCGGCCGCGGCCACGCTCTCCTGGTGCGCGGCGAACGTCTTGCCCGCCTCCTCGGTGGTGGTGCCGAGGAAACGGGCCGGCTCCGGATAGTCCGCGCCGGTCGCGATCACGACCACGTCGTACGGCAGCCGCTCACCCGTCGCGAGGGTCACCCGCCGCTCGCCGGTGTCGATGCCGACCGCCTTGCCCGTCACGACCCGGCCGTTGCGCAACAGACGGTCGTACGGGATGAAGGGCGCCGTCGTCCACGCCTCGTGCACGCCCGCGCGCAGTGCGGCGATGCGGTGGAAGAAGACTTCCTTGCGGTCCACGAGGGTGACCCGTGCGACCTCGTCCAGCTGTCTGGCGAGGCGGATGCCTCCGTATCCGCCGCCTATCACGATGATTTCGCCGTCAGGCACGCCCGTTCTCCTGTGCTGTGTGGGGGGAGGAGCGACGAGCGTAACGCTTGAAACCTCAACCTAAGGGCGGAGTTCGTGTGTGTTGTGTGAAGCGGCAACGGGCGACACGAGTCAGCTGCTTCCCTAGGCTGGTGCCGTGACCGACAACGAGCGGCCCCTCGCCGTCTTCGACCTCGACAACACCCTCGCCGACACCGCGCACCGGCAGCGGTTCCTGGAGCGGAAGCCGCGCGACTGGAACGGATTCTTCGCCGCCGCACCGCAGGATCCGCCGTTGGCCGAAGGCGTCGCGCTGGCGCGGGAGAGCGCGCGGGAGTGCGAGGTCCTGTATCTGACCGGGCGGCCCGAGCGCTGCCGCCGTGACACCGTCGACTGGCTCGCCGCGCACGGGCTGCCCGAGGGGCGGATCCGGATGCGCCGCGACAACGACCGCAGACCCGCCCGCCGCACCAAGCTGGAGATCCTCCGTGACCTCGCCCGGACCCGCGAGATCCGTGTCCTCGTCGACGACGACGAACTCGTCTGCGTGGACGCGGAGCGGGCGGGCTTCACGGTCGTACGGGCACGCTGGGCCGCGGACTCCGCCGCGCTCAAGGCGGCGCAGGAAGGGGAAGGGCGGACCTGAGCGCCCGCCCTGACCCTTCCGGTCGGCCGGTCCAGCCGGTCAGTCGGTGTCGTCGTCCAGCCGGAAGCCGACCTTCAGGCCGACCTGGTAGTGCGCGATCTGTCCGTCCTCGATGTGCCCCCGGACCTGTGTCACCTCGAACCAGTCCAGGTTGCGCAGCGTCTGGGCGGCGCGGGCGACGCCGTTGCGGATGGCGTGGTCGACGCTCTCCTCCGAACTGCCGACGATCTCGGTGACCCGGTACACATGGTCGGTCATGCGGGTTCTCCCTTGTCGCGAGCTCCATCGTGGCCGATGCGCCACACGTCCTTCCACGGTGCCTCAGGCTCCGCCGGTTCGCGAGGGGGCAGGGGTGGGCGGGGGTGCGCTGTCGGGTGCGGGTGGGTGGGCTTCTCGCGCCGTTCCCCGCGCCCCTGAAAAGCAGTTCCCCGCGTCCCTGAAAAGCAGGGACTGCGTCCCGTGCTTTTCGGGTCCGCCACCGCACCCGCCCCCGTCAACGCACCCTCGTCCTCTGTCCCACCCCGCTCAACGACAGCGCGAACCGGCCCTGGTCATCCGTCCACCAGTGCGTCTGACCGCCCTTCCCGCTGGGCGCGCACCGCATCGCCGTGCGTGCTCAGCTCTTGAGGGCTTGCTCGATCCGCTCGAAGTTCTCAGGGCTGAAGTTGCCCCGGCTGATCTGCACGCTCCGGTTCTGTTTCGGCGTCACCACATTCGGATACGACGCCAGCTCCGGCACAGCGATCTTCCAGGTGGCCGCGATGCGCCCGAGGACGATCACCGCGTCACGGGACATGGCGCGGCGCACCAGGTAGAAGGCGAAGGACTGGGAGGGCAGTGTGTACGGGATCGGCCGCCACGATTGCGAATGGTAGCCGTGGTACTGCACGGCAAGGATCTGCCGGGCGAGTTCGTCATGACTGTGCCCCTGCTTCGTCAGGCCGTTCAGGGTCCGGGACCACCACCGCAGTCCTGGATGGTCCTTGTCGGGGTGCGTCAGGAAGTGGTTGGGGGTCCCGCCGGCGTTCGCGATGTGTTGCAGGGTTCGCTCGGTCACGCCGGGCCGGGCGTAGGCGGCCGGGTCTGCGTCGCTCACGCCTGGGTTTGCCAGCAGCATGACCAGGGGCGCGTCGTGGAGGCCGATGAACGGTTCCGGCGGGAGTGTCAGGTTGAGCTGGTACGGCGCGTGCGAGGGGTGGACTTGGGTGTCGGCGAGGGCTTGCAAGTGCGGCAGGTCTTCGGGGACCGCGTAGGGTGCGTTCCTGGTCGTGCGTGTCCACGGATTGAGCACCTGATCCCCCGCTATCCGCGTCGTCATGGCATGCAAGCCTACGAGCATCCTGCGAGCGGACCGTCACCGTGCCGGCCAGCCATCGGCGCAGGGAGCCCTTCCGACCCTGATCAGGTGGTGAGTTCGAGGGCAACGACGGCACGGACAGCGGCTGTGATCCGGGTGGTGCTGCAGCGGAGTTTCCGCAGGAGCCGCCAAGACTTGAGGATGGCCATGGCGCGTTCGCCGAGGCTGCGGATCTTGGCGTGATCGCGATTGCTCACCGGAACAAGCGCTATGGCGCGATGTTCGACGTGCTCGACCTCCGCTCGCTTCTCACCTCACCCGCCGACAAGCACGCGTGGGCGGCCCTCCTGAAAGAGCCGGAGAGGATCCGTCGACGACGAAGCCGAGCACCGGAGACCCCAGTCCCCCTCCCGGTCCATCAACACCGGCTTGCCCACCCGTTTCCCTTGAACGAAGACATAGGGGCACCCCCTGTTGTTGCCGAGCTGGTGAGTCAGTTGCTCGTGCCGGGTGTGGTGAGTGAGGTGAGGGTGGCGTCGAGGCGACGGGTGGCCTCTTCGGCGACCGGGCGCAGCGCGTCGAGTTCCGTGAGCGCGATCATCGTGTTCGGGTCGAGGACCTGTACGGCGGTGTGGTCGCCGTCGCGGCGGACGACGACGTTGCACGGAAGGAGCAGGCCGATCGAGCGGTCGGTGTCCAGGGCGCGGTGGGCCAGCGACGGGTTGCAGGCGCCGAGGATGACGTAGTCCTCCATGTCGTGGTCGAGCTTGGCCTTGAGAGTGGCGGCGACGTCGATCTCGGTGAGGATGCCGAACCCCTGCTCCGCGAGGGCGTCGCGCGTGCGGGCGACGGCGGTGGCGAAATCGGTGTCGAGCTGCACGGTCCGGTCGTAGCGCATGGCGTCGGCCTTTCTCGTCGTGGCATGGGCTGGACGGGTGTCCGGCCGTGTGCGAGGTACGCATGGGGTGTTTCTGGGGCTTTTCCCGCCTCGAAAAATACCCCCCGGGGTACTTATGCTACCGTCGATTACATACCCCCCGGGGTAATTCTTCACTGGAAGGGAGTACCTCCGTGTTCTTCGTCGACACGATCGAGGTGTCAGGGCTCGGCAACCGGAGCTATCTCGCGGGCGGTGAGGAGACCGCAGTGGCGGTCGACCCGCCGCGCGACATCGACAGAGTGATCGCGGCCGCTGCTCGGCGCGGGGTGCGGATCTTGCATGTCGTCGAGACCCACGTCCACAACGACTACGTCACCGGTGGGCTGGAGCTAGCCCGGGTCACCGGCGCCGACTACCTCGTACCCGCCGACGCCCGCGTCTCCTTCGAGCGCGTACCGGTGCACGACGGCGACCGGGCGGTCATCGACGGCGACGCCGGCCTGACCCTGCGCGCGCTGGCCACGCCCGGTCACACTCCGCACCACACCTCCTACGTGCTGGAGGAGAACGGCACGGCGGTCGTGGTGTTCACCGGCGGTTCGTTGCTGATCGGCACCGTCGGCAGACCGGATCTCGTCGAGCCACGGCTGACCGAACACCTCGCCCGAGCGCAGCACGCCTCGGTGAACCGGCTCGCCGCCGAGCTGCCCGAGGAGGCGACGGTCTTCCCCACGCATGGCTTCGGCAGCTTTTGTTCGTCATCCCAGGCGGAGGGCAGTGCCACGACCATCGGCAAGGAGAAGGTGTCCAACGAGGCCTTCACCCGGGACGTGGACACCTTCGTCGCCGACCTGCTGGCCGGGCTGGACGACATCCCTGCCTACTACGCGCACATGGGCCCGACCAACGCGGCCGGGCCCGCGCCCGTCGACCTCACCCCGCCCGCCGTCGCCGACGCGGACGAGATCGCCGCCCGGCTGGCCGCGGGGGAGTGGGTGGTGGACCTGCGTAACCGCGTCGCCTTCGCCGCGGGACACGTCTCCGGCTCGTTCAACTTCGAGGCCGAGGGGCAGCTCGCCACGTATCTCGCCTGGCTGATCCCGTGGGGCAGGCCGGTGACCCTGCTCGCGGAGTCCGCCGAGCAACTCGCCGTCGCCCAGCGCGAGCTGGTCCGCGTGGGTATCGACCGGCCGGCCGCCGCGGCCACGGGTGAGCCGTCGGCCTGGGTGCGCCAGGGTGAGGCACCGGCCTCCTTCCCGCGGGCGACATTCGTCGACCTCGCGAGCCGGCACCCGGCGGAGGGCGTCGTCGTCCTCGACGTCAGGCGTGCTTCGGAGCGTGCTGACGCGCACATCGAGGGCTCGGTCCACATTCCGGTTCACGACTTGCGTCGCCGCCTCCGTGAGGTCCCCGAAGGAGAGGTGTGGGTGCACTGCGCGGGTGGCATGCGCGCAGCCATCGCCGCCTCCCTGCTGGAGGCCGTCGGCCGCGACGTCGTCGCCGTCGACGACTCCTTCGATGAGGCCGAGAAGGCCGGGCTCACCGTCCGGAACTCCTGACGGGCGCGTGCGCCGCACAGGCCGGCCCTCAGCCGATCCGCCGTACCGAGATGGGAATCAGGAGCGAGAACCAGAAATGAGCATGTTCCGACGAGGTCAGGGAGTCCCGGGCCGGGTGACCGTGGCGGAAGCGGCCACGCGCACCGGTCACGGCGGCGCTGCCGACAGCGGAGGTGACGCCGTGCTGCTGGACGTGCGCGAGCCGTACGAGTGGCAGGCGGGGCATGCGCCCCGAGCCGTGCACCTGCCGCTGTCCGCGCTGGCCGCGGGGGCGGGGCTGCCCGCTCACGCGCAGGCGAGGCCCCTGATCGTGATCTGCCGCTCCGGTAGCCGCTCCCGGCAGGCCGCCGAGCTGCTGGCGGCCCGCGGCGCGGTGGCCGTGGACGTGATCGGAGGGATGCGCGACTGGGCGGGAGCGGGTCTGCCCGTGGTGGACATAAACGGCGGAAACGGCACCGTCGCGTGAGCGCTCTCATCCTCGCCCTGACCGCCGGGGCCGTGATAGGTCTGGCGCTCGGCGCGCTCGGGGGCGGCGGGAGTGTGCTGGCTGTCCCCGCCCTGATCTACCTGCTCGGCTTCAGTCCGGTGGGGGCCACGACCGCGAGCCTGGTCATCGTCACCCTGACATCGGCCACTGCCCTGCCCGCGCACGCGCGCGACGGTCACGTGCGCTGGAGGACAGGGCTTCTGTTCGCGGCAGCCGGGATCGGCCCGGCGATGCTGGGCGGCGCGCTCGCCGCCCGTGTCCCGGCGGCCGTGCTGACGGCAGCCTTCGCCGTGGTCGCGGGAGCAGCGGCCCTGCGCATGCTGCGGTCCAGGCCGGCGGAGGGTGCCGTGCCCGCGCGGCCGGTGCGGGCCGCGGGGGCAGGTGCCGGACTCGGCGCGGTTACCGGCGTGCTCGGGGTCGGCGGCGGCTTCCTCGCGGTACCGGCGCTGGTGGGCGTGCTCGGCATGCGGATGCGGAACGCGGTGGGTACCAGCCTGCTGGTCATCACCGTCAACTCGCTGGCCGCGCTGGCGACGCGCGCCGGTACGGTCGAGCGACTGGACTGGGCGGTCGTCGGCCCGTTCGTCGGCACCGCGATCCTCGGCGCGTGGGACGGGAAGCGGCTGACCGCGAAGGTCTCCGGGTACACGCTTCAGCGGGTCTTTGCCGGGGTGCTGTTGGCAGTGGCGGCCTTCATGCTGATCGACGCGGCGCTGTGACGGCCGCGGCGGCGCAAGCGCTCACGCCAGCGACAGGAACAGCTTCTCCAGCCGGGCGCGCATCGCGTTCGGGTCCTCACCGTTCCTCCGCCCGGAGTCGACGTCCGCAATGCACTGCTGCAGGCCGGTCGCGATGATCGCGAAACCTGCGCGGTCGAGCGCACGGGAGGCCGCGGCGAGCTGCGTGACGACGTCCTCGCAGTCACGTCCCTCCTCGATCATCCGGATCACACCGGAGATCTGACCCTGCGCGCGGCGCAACCGGTTCAGCACGGCCTTCAGGTCCGCGCCCTCAAGCTCCAGCTCCACGACCACTCCTCAAGAAATACCCCTAGGGGTACTGTACGTCCCGGCCCGGGACGGCGTCGACCAGCAAAGGATCACATCTGCCATGACCGACACCCCCGTCACCCTCGGTGCCGGCCACGCCCGCACCCGGCTGCACGAGCTCACCGTCATCGACGTGCGCACGCCCGCCGAGTACGCCTCCGGCCACCTGCCCGGAGCCCTGAACATCCCCCTTGGCCACATCCGGAGCGCCCTGCCGGAGATCCGGCACGCCGCCGAACGAGGAGACGTCCTTCTCGTGTGCGCCTCCGGCGCCCGCTCCGAGAACGCCTGCGAGCTGCTGGCCGAGCAGGGCATCCCAACCGCCACCCTCGCCGGCGGCACCGGCGCCTGGGCCGCCGAGGGGCACGACCTGCACACACCGGCCGCCGGCGACACGCGGGCGGGCTGGAGCTTGGAACGCCAGGTCCGCTTCACCGCCGGCAGCTTGGTCCTGCTCGGTATCCTCCTCGGCCTGTTGGTGCACCCGGGCCTCCTGCTGATATCGGCCGGCATCGCGGGTGGCCTTGTCTTCTCCGCCCTCACGAACACCTGCGGCATGGCGGCCGTGCTCGGCAAGCTGCCCCACAACCGCCCGCGCGCGGCCGACCTGGACGCCACGCTCGCCGCTCTGCGCAACCGCTGAGCGGCGCGTTCCCGGGCGCCCCAGGATTTCGGAGTCAACTCGCCGACCATCATGTGCAGGAACACCACCATGATCGTCGCTCGGGCGCTTGGTGGGCCCCAGCATCGGGTGGGCGATCTTCCTGTCCAGCTGGCCGCGCTGAGGAGCTCGCGGATCTTCCCCTAGGGGGGAAAATGCCGCAAAGGGTGAAGTGGCTTGCGCGGGGTGCGCATTGCACCGGCCCCTCCGGCGGTCGGCAGGTTTCCGTTTCCCGGGAATGTCGCGGCTGTCCCGTATCGGGGTGCAGCGCGGGTAGGCCCTTCCGTACCCGTACCGGTCAGAAGAGGCACGTAATGGATCCATGGCTGATCTGGTTGATCATCGCAGCCGTGTTGGCTGCGGCGGAGATCTTCACCCTGACTGCTGCGCTCGGAATGCTGAGTGCGGCCGCCTCGGTCACGACGCAGCCAAGACCGAGGCCGTCACTGCCAACGCCCTCCCGTCTCACCCGCCTCGCTGACGGCCGACGGCGTCTCCGCCAGGGCAACTCGCACATCGGCGTGGCTGTGTTGGCTTGGTTCCTCACCAGGGCGAACGTTGCCTGATGCGGCACTAGCAATTGCACACTCGTCAACCCTGCGCCGCCTGTGTGCACTCGTGCGGAGACATCTCGCCACCGGACCGCTGCTGCTTCGCGCGGCGCCGGTTCCGTCTGCCGAAGGAACGAGTGGGACCGGAGCGGCGGACAACCCGAAAACGTCACCGTCTCGGCCCTGGCGTTACTCGGGCGGGCTGATCGTAAGCACCATTTCAGAAGCAAGCGGCCAGTGCCCGCCACCCCTCGCCAGGGCGAGGGGTGGCTGTTCACCCATGAGGGGCCTCCTGCCGAAGCGGACAGCCGCCGGCGCCTGGACAGCCGCTGCCTGCAGGTGTCGCTCGTGTCGACGCCGGCGGCTTCCGGCCATAGCGGGCCACGAGATCCAGCACCTGTACTCGCGCTGGTGAGAGACGGACAGGTCGACGATCTGGTGCTGCAGCCCCATCAGTGGTCGGGCGTCAGAGCGGTCGGTGGACCAGCGGTGACGCCGCCGTCCAGGATGAACTCCGTGCCGGTGGAGTAGGTGGCGTCGGCGGCGATGAAGAGCACCATGCGGGCGACCTCCTCGGGCTCACCGAATCGAGGGAGGGGCTGCGCGGCCGTGAAGGACTCGTCGAAATCGGCCGTCATCGCAGTGCGCACCGCACCGGGATGGACCGAGCAGACTCGGATCCCGTCCGGGGCCAGTTCCAGCGCTGCGGCCTTGGTCAGGCCGCGCAGTCCCCACTTGCTGGCCACATAGGCTCCGATACCTGCGTAGCCGGTGAGGCCAGCGAGTGAGGAGATGTTCACGATCACGCCTCCACCAGCCCGACGAAGGGAAGGGGCAGTCGTACGCATGCCCAGCCAGGAGCCCTGGAGGTTGACGTCGATGACACGGCGGAAGGATTCGAGGGACTGTTCCTCGATGGTTCCCCATTCGAGGATGCCGGCGTTGTTCACCAGCACCGAGACCGGGCCCAGCTCCCGCTCCGTCCCGGCCACCACCGTCTGCCAGCCGTCCTCGGCGCTGACGTCCAGGTGCGCATACCGGGCAGGGGCACCGAGTTCGGCCGCCAGCTTTTCCCCTTCGGGGTCGAGGACATCGGCGACCGTCACAGCAGCGCCTTCCGTGGCTAGCAGACGTGCCACGGCGGCCCCGATCCCTCTGGCTCCACCGGTGACGATCGCCACTCGCTCGTTGAGACGTCCCATCACGACCTCCTGAACCGATGTTCGACGAAGATTCGTCGGGAAACGACGGTCGGTCAGGAGGTCGCGCAGACGACTTCGACGAAGTGGCCCACCTGGTCCTCGGGAAGGTGACGTGCGAGGTCCGCCTCGCTGATCATGCCGACGAGGCGATGGTCGTCGATCACCGGCAGACGACGGATCCTGTGCTCCTCCATGGTGTGCAGGACCTGGCCGGCATCGGCCTTGGCATCGATCGTGATCGGTTTGCCCTGCTCCAGCTGACCGGCGGTCATGGTTCTGGGGTCCTTGCCCCTGGCGAGACACTTCACCACGATGTCGCGGTCCGTGATGATGCCGTGGAGTCGGTCGTCCGGCCCGCAGATCGGCAGGGCCCCCACGTCCAGTTCTTTCATCCTGCGCGCCGCGTCCTGAAGCGTTTCGCCTTCCTGTACGCAGGTGGCACCGGCGTGCATGATCTCCTGGGCAGTCGTCATGGTGTGTCCTTCCGGCGTGGGCTGTCGGCGCGGGAGGAACTCGTGGAGTCTGACCCGCCCCGGCCGGTCTCGTCCTCATGACCAGTGTCGGCTCCTCTCTGCCCTTACGCATGCCGGGGAACACGGTCACGTCATCGCGTGGCGGTGCGCTCGACGACGTCCCTGGCCGTCAGCGGGCCCCACTCGGCGGGCGTTCCGGTCACGCATGTCTGAAGCCGCATGACGACATGACCGAGGCCGGGCAGGCACAGGCGATCACCAGACCGTTGGGAGACAGCGGCTCCGTACCCAGCGGGTTCTGGAGGGGAGGCAGGTAGACGTCGGCTGCCTGGAAACCGAAGGCTGCCGCGACGAGCAGGAACGGGTGGGCCAGGCTGCCCGGGAGCTGAGTGCCACCCTGCGGCCGGCGGGGGCATGGGCGACCAGATGCCGCTAGCAGTCCATGATCCTCCTGCTGCTCGGGGCGACCCAGCTCGGCATGCCACCCTTGCTCGCTCAGGGCTGAGCGCCGTCGCGGCCGTGGTCGGCGGCGTATGCGGCGAACACTTCCGTCGGCGGGCGGCCCGTGTGGAGGAAACGCTGGTCGAGGATGGCGGCGAGGTCCTTCAGCGCGCCGGCGAGCAGCGCGCCGGCCAGCCGCACCTCCGGCCGCTCCGCCGCCTGCCCGCGTTGGGCGAGCACGGCGGCGTAGCCGACCATGGCCGCCAGCGAGGAGTGGTCCTCCCCGTCATGGAAGTAGTACGCCTCGGCGTACTGGGTGAAGTCGATGCGGACGCGGGCGATGTCGGTGGCCAGGCTGTCCAGCAGTAGCGCCCCCGCAGTGCAGTCGATCTGCCGTGTCGTCGGATCCGCGTCGCGCAGCAGAGCCAGCCGGACGGCCAGGACCCTCCTGCGGGTCAGCGCCGGGTAGATCTCCAGGACCCAGGAGACGGTGGCCGTCAGGAGAGCGAAACCGATGAGGGCTTCGAGCGGTGAGACCAGGCGGAGCCAGGCCTCGTCGGGTGCGATGTCGCCCAGTCCCAGGGTGGCCACCGTGACGAGCGACAGGTACACGGAGTCGAGCAGTGCCGGCTGCTGTGCTGCCTGGGACCCGGGGGAGAAGGTGAATGCGCCGGGCATGTGGGGCCAGTAGACGATCGCCCAGCCGAGTACGACGGTGACGGCCCACATGCTCACGACCGTGACCATGGCCAGCGGCCCGACGAGCCCGACCACGCGGCCGGGCGCACGCAAGCGCCGGGCGAGGCGCCACAGTGCTGTCATCACGAGGCGGCTCAGGCCACCGTGGCGCGTGGGGTGCCAGAGCGTGTGGAACAGGTCCCGAAGGGTGACCATGACGAGCCCGGCACCGACCAGCGAGACCAACCACTTCACAGCGTCTCCCACGGCCCTTTGGCATGAAACGGAAACCCACCTCGGAGCCTAGGCCGCGTACGGCGCGTGAGGGCTCGGATGCGGGTACGCCACGCTCATTCGCTCGGATCATCCGCCTTCAGAACGAGCGTGCAGGACTCCCCGGGCGCCACGGTCACGGCCCGGTCCGCCAGCACCACGCGGATCGCCGACTCCTCCGAGTCGGGCACGCCGATCTCCAGCCGCCCGCTCAGGCGCCGTATGCGCACCCCCCAGTGGCCGCGATAGCGCAGCGAGAATCCGTACTCGGAGAGTGCGGGAAGAGGCACGGGGTCCAGCCACAGCGCGTCCTCGCGCGTCTCCAGTCCGGTCAGGCCGCGTTGGACCAGGTCGAGGGTTCCGGCCATGGCCCCGAGATGAATGCCTTCACCAGTTGTGCCGCCCTGTATGTCGGCGATGTCTGCCTCCAGGGCCTCCTGGACGTACTGCCATGCCTCGGCTCGTCTGGCCTTGGCGAGGACCAGGCCGTGGACGAGGCCGCTGAGTGTGGAGCCGTGGCTGGTGCGCCGGAGGTAGTGGTCGACGGTCCCGCGCCAGACCTCGTCATCCAGGTCGTAGCCGAGTCGCTCGAACAACTGCCGCAGCTCGCGCGGTGAGAAGAGGTAGCCGAGCATGAGGACGTCGGCCTGTTTGGACGCTTTGTAGCGGTTGACCGTGTCGCCCTCGGCCTCCAGGATCCGGTCCAGCCGTCGGACGCTGTCGTAGCGGGTGCGGTAGGCGTCCCAGTCCAGCTCGGTCAGATCGTCGTAGCCCTCGAACTGGCTGATGACGCCACGGTGGAACGGCACCCACAACCGTCGGGAGATCTCCTCCCACTCGGGGGGTTCGTCGTCGTCCAGCCGGATGCGATCGAGTAGTTCCTGCCGGCGCCATGCGGGAAGGCGCCGCAGGAGGTCCAGGGCGCGGCCGAGCACCCAGGCGGCGGTGACGTTGGTGTACGCGTTGTCGTTCAGCCCTGGCAGAGCGGCATCCGGGTAGGAGTCGTGGTACTCGTCGGGGCCGACGACTCCGCGAATGTGGTAGCGCTCCGTCTCCGGCTCGAACACCGCGAGGTCCGCCCAGAAGCGGGCGATCTGCAGGAGTATCTCCGCACCCTTGGTGTGCAGGTATTCGGTGTCGCCGGTGGCCTCGCAGTACTGCCACACGTTGTACGCGATTGCCGAGCCCACGTGGTGCTGGAGCCGGGAGTGGTCCGGCAACCAGCGCCCCGAGTGGGGGTTGAGATGCCACTCCTGGGTTTCCTCGCGGCCGTCGCTGCCGCTCTGCCAGGGGTACATCGCCCCGACCCGGCCGATCGCGGCGGCGGCCCGGCAGGCCCGTGGGAGGCGTCGGTACCGGTAGTTCAGGAGGGCCCGGGAGACCTCGGGGAAGTGCAGGTTGAGGTACGGCAGGACGAACAGCTCGTCCCAGAAGACGTGGCCCCGGTACGCCTCGCCGTGCAGCCCCCGGGCGGGGACGCCCACGTCCAGGTCCGCAGTGTGCGGGGTCAGCGTTTGCAGGAGGTGGAAGAGGTGGAAGCGCAGGACGCGCCCGGACTGACCGGGAACCTGGATCTCCGCGCGCCGCCACAACCGCTCCCAGGCCGCGACGTGGGAGTTCAGCAGGCCAGCGAAGTCCGCCGCCGAGGACACTCGGTCGACCGCCGCCTCGAGAGGGTCGCTGATGGCCGTGTCGTGTGAGGTGTGCAGCGCCACGGTCTTCTCCACGGCGGCGGGACGGCCGGGAGCGAGTGGGAGCACCAGGCGGTGAACGGCACGGTGGCGGGCTGGGCGGAGCTCCGACGAGGCCGGTGGCCGGTCGGTGACGACGGTCCGGGCGGCCATGGCGACACTGATGTCGGAGGTGGTGGTCCGGCATGTCAGCCAGACGGTGTGGGGGTCCCGCGTCCCGGTCCGCACCTGGGTCAGCTGGTGGTGGTTGAGGGCACGGTAGCGGTGCACATTGCCGTTGGTCACTTCGCCGTCGAGGCAGGACTCGATCTCGACCTCTCCCGACCAGTCCTCGGCGGTGAAGACCGTCCGTAGTGCGGCCAGATGAGGATCACCCATGTGCACCAGGCGGGTCTGCTCGACAGCGACCACACCTGCCCCCTCGTCCCGGTGGTGGAAGGCACGGGTGAGTGTGGCGCGGCGCAGATCCAGGGTGTGCCGGTGGTCCAGGAGGGTGTGCGGACGGGGGGAGAACCAGGGGCCCCACGCACCATCGGCGCGGCGCAGGCGGAACCGCAGGAGCAGCCAGTTCGGGAGGTTGACCAGATCCTCGTTCACCACCTGTCGTCCCGCAATCGTCGACTCCGCGCGGTTGTAGCATCCGGCCGCGTAGGTTCCCGGGTAGTGCACCAGGCCCGCCCGGCACTCCGGCACCGCGCCTCTTGTGGCGAAGTAGCCGTTGCCGAGCGTGCAGAGCGATTCCCGTAGCCGTTCGGCAGCGGGGTCGTACCCCTTCCACTCCCACGTCCACTCCGACATCCGTCGCCCTCCTCAGTTCGGAAGCCGTGGGAGCTGGCCTGTACGGCGAACCTCAGACTCGATGAGGGACGACGGCGACCGGGCACGCGGAGTGGTGCAGGAGGGCGTGGGCGACACTGCCGAGTTGCAGACCGAAGTGCCCGTGTCGGCGCAGAGCGCCGACGACGATCAGGTCGGCATCGGCCGACGCCTCCAGCAGGACACGGTGGGCGGGGCCCTCGACCGCGCGGCGGCCGACATCGACCTCGGGGTGCTCCCGTACGACCTCGCGTAGCGCGTCGTCGAGGGTGGCCGAGACTTGCTCCTCGGGCGCCACGGCGGCGTCCGCCGCGAGCCGAGGGTCCCCCGGGACGGACTCTGCGGCAGGGGAGCCCGGTTCGTGAATCGGACTGCGCCAGGCCCGTACGGCGGTCAGGGCGCAGCCCCGCGCCTCGGCCTCGCGTGCGGCGAACCGTACGGCACCCGTGCCGCCGGTCGCATCGCCGACTCCCACCACGACCCGGCCCAGGGACCCCTGGAGGTTGCGCTCCTCGCCTCGGACGACGATGACCGGGCACATGGCACGAGCCGCCACCGTGAGGCTGACCGACCCCAGCAGCAGCCCGGCGACCTCGCCGCGCCCACGTGCGCCCGTGACCAGGGCGAACGCCTCGGACCCGGCCCGCAGCAACGTGGAGACCGCATCGGCGGCCACTACGTCGGTGGACACCTTCACCTCGGGGTCGCGAAGCCGGGCGCGTTCCGCGCAGGAGGCGACGATGTTCTGCGCCATGACCTCTCCGGCGGGGCGATCGGTGCTGAAGGAAGGCCGGACTCTTTCGTAACGCTCCCAGAGGGAGGCATGGACGAGCCGCAGCGGCAGTCCGAGGCGGGCCGCTTCGTCCACCGCCCAGTCGGCTGCCAGCAGACTGGAGTCCGATCCGTCGACGCCCACGACCAGCGGGAGTTCCATCGGGGCCACCGCCTTCCGTCCCGTTGCTGACAAACCCCCTCTGAATACCGTCGCACCGCCCGCGCGCCGCCGCGACATACGGGCAGGCGCTCGGACCCGGGGGCCGTCACCGGGTTGCGGAGCCTCGGGTCCCGACGACGCTGGAGACGCACGGCCCCACCAACCACCGAGCGCTCCTCGAGCACCTGGGACATCCGAGCTTGCCGAGGAGGGGGCGGTGACCGCCGAGGAGCACATGACCGCTCCCGGGGTTACGGGTCCACCCTCGACGTCTGGGCGTGGACCCCCGCCGTGGACAGTCCCGGGTCAGGGTTCGATGTCGAGTACCTCCGAGACAGCGCGGCGCGGCGTGATGGGGCCGGTGGGGCCGTAGCCCAGGCGTAGCAGGATCTGCGTGTAGCCCGTCCCGGTCATCGGGTCGCGCACTGGCCAGCGCAGGTCCGTCCATTCGAGAGGCTGGGTCACGAAGGAGCTGGCGAGGCCCTCGTGGGTGGTCAGCAGCAGGACGCGTTCCATCGCCTGGCCGGCGCGGAGCCAGTCCTCCGGGCGGTCGTGATCCGTGCTGACGAGAGCCAGTTGAGGGTTCTGCTCGAAGTCCGCCGCGTCACGTCCCGCCACCTGCCGGGGGCCGGCGAAGTCGCGCATGGGCGCCTTGCCCCCTCGCTTGCGCGGCCCGAAGGCGTAGTGCGGGACTCCGTCGTCGGCGGTGCTCACCGACGGGGCGTCGATACGCGTCCACCGGGCCAGGTCCTGGTCGCTGCCGCGGTCGGTGATGTTGCGGGCCTCGGCTTCCTGAACCAGTTCCAGCACTTCCCACAGATGCCATGAGTCGGGGAACGTCAGTGCCGCTCCCTCGACGCGAGCACTCGCGGCGAGAGCCTCCCGCACGGCCTCGGGGATCCGTCTCTCCTCGAACGGGTATCGGCTGCTGTGCCGTTGGCGGATCGCCGGATACAGCGCGCCGAGGCCGCTCACATCCTTCGTACGGCCGGCCAACCGCACGCTCGCGAGGAGTGCCCGGTCGGTGAGGTCGGGCAGTAGCCGGGTTTCCGGGTGCCAGCCCGCGTGGGCGATGGCGGCCCTCAGGTTCAACAGGGCGGCACCGCAGCCGAGATGAAGGCCGCGGGTGTCGGGGTCGGAGTGCGGCATGGCGCGCTCGAAGTCGGCCCACACCTCGAAAGCGCGGCTCTGCCGGAGATAACGGAAGTGCCAGGGCTGCGCGTTGTGCATCGACGGCGCGGCCGACGCGTCGCTTACCACGGCGGCCACCCACTCGTCGGATGGTGCTGGCTGGCTCATCGGAACACCCTTCGAGAGCCGTCGGGACGGGAGCGCTCTTCGGTGGCCGGCGCCTGGTCATCCATCGGCTGGAGTGATGCGGCGGCCGGTGAGGTCTGCGGGCCGGATCGACACCCACATCTCGCGTTCACCGCCCGGCCATGGCGTGGTGTGGGCGTGTTCGGTGAGCCTGCGCACGGCGTCAGGCTCCGTCACGACGCTCGCGGGGCCGACGGCGAGGACGCTCCAGCCCTGACTCAGGGCCTCGTCCATGTGATCGACCTCGAAGGCGACCTCGGTTCCGACGGCTGCCGCGGGTGTGAGGTTCGGCGCGGTCCGGAAGACGATCGCGTCATCGATGACGTCGTAGTTGACCGGCACGACCGCCGGGCGGCCGTCGGGCGCAGACACGGCGATGCGCCCCACGCCGTGGGTGGAGAGCAACGTGCGGCATTCCTCCGGGCCGATGTCCCGCAACTGAGGATGCAGCAGTGCCTGTCCTTGGCCGGGTGGCAGATCCATTCCTCCGCCGCGCAGCGTGGTGACGGTGGTGCCCAGCGCGTCGGCCAGCCTGATGAGGCTCGCCACACTCGGGTCGGCAGGCCGTGACTCCAGGTACTCCAGGTAGCCGGGGGACATTCTGGCGCGGCGGGCCGTCTCCTCGCGGCTGAGCCGCTGTCGGTGGCGTTCGAGGGCCACGCGTCGGCCGATGTCACCGGGGCCGGGTGCCCCGGGCGACACCTCCGCCTCGGCCGTGTGGGGGCCGGAGGGGGTGTGGGTGCTCCCGGGCTGTGCGTGTTCGAGATGGTGGATGTGTGCGTCGGGCCCGGGGAACACGAGCGTCACTTCGTCAGTGTCCGACCAGCGCACGTCGTAAGGAGGCGTTCCGTCCTCGTGATGGAGTCCGACGATCTCGCCGTCGCGCTTGGCGGCGCCGGTCGTCGTGCGTTCGATGACGAGTTGGTCGCCGAGGTGAGCTCGCATGACGTCCGCCCTCTCCTCAGAATGGTGCTGTATCCAACGTGCCACGCGCGACGGGCGGCCGCACGGGACGATCAGCCTGGGAGGCCGCCCCCGCCTCGCGCCCGAACGGCCGTCGACCGACCGAGCCGACTCAGCCGGTGATCTCGATGCGCTGAGCCTTGCCCTTCTCGGTCTTGGGGACCTTCACCGTGAGGACTCCGTTGTTCAGGTCCGCGCTGATGTGCTCCGTGTCGGAGTTCGGCGGCAGAATCGTTCGGTAGTCGAACTGGCCGATGTGGCGGGTCTGCCGGCGGACCTTCCCGGTGTGTTCCTTTTCCCTGATCTCGCCGTGGATGTCGAGTTCGCCTTCGGCGACCTCCACGGTGATCTGGTCCTTGTCCACTCCGGGCAGCTCCAGTTCCACCAGGTAGGCGGCATCGGTGTCCTCGATGTCGGCCAGGGGTGCCCATGGCTCGGCCGCGCCGAACCCGGGGAAGCCACCACTGGGAAAGGCGGCGTGCATGAGCTGGTCGACCCTGGTACGCAGGTCCTCCAGCTCCCGCAGGGCTGCCGGAAGCCCGCTTCTGCTGTGGCGTGCGGGATGTGTCATGGCTGATGCCTCCTTGCCTTCTGCCTTGGGGTCGCCGTGCCGCAGTCGGTCACATGGGCCACCCGGCGACCTCCCGGCCGTGTGGCCGCGGTACGCCCATGCCCTCGATGTCGCGCTCGGCAGTCTTCAGCAGCTGCCCGGCCAGGTCGTTCATGGCCCGGCCCGCTGCCAGTTCGTCACCGATCTCCGGCACGTTCGAGTCCGCCGGATGGCAGTGCGCGGTCCCGTGACCGGTGAGTTCCGTGGTGCCGGTGTCCAGGATCAGACGTGCATTCGTCGTTCCCTCGTCGTCCTCGAACAGATGAAGACGAACCGTCCATTCCAACGTATGCGGCATCGCTTTCCTCCTCACCTCGGTACGGACCGATGCGACCCTGATGGGGCTCGTTCTGGGGCTTGCCGTGCGGAGGCAGCTGCCATCTGGTCCTCGATGCGTTGCCGGATGCGGGTCGTGAGTGCGCGCAGTCGCTCGGAGGTCGTCGCCCGGGGCGCGACGGGTGCTCGGATCCGGCGGGCGGCCGAGGGAAGCTCTCCCAGGTCCGCGGCGAGTCTCTCCCGGCACTCGGCGAGCGTGGGCCGTCTGCCGGTGCACCGCCCGTTCCGCATCACCGTCTCCAGCAGCGGAACGCCGTCGTCGGGGGGCTGCTCGTCGGCGAGAGCGATCTCGTCGGCGCAGCCGGGGAGGCGGAACACCTGCTTGCGGCCGGGTGCCGTCACCTTCGCCGACGAGAGCTTCATCACCGGGCGGCCGTCGAACTCGACCAGCTTGTACGCGGAATCCAGGTACGGCGCGTCGGCCGACACGCCGACACGGGTGCCCACGGCATACGTGTCGATCGGTGCTCCGGAGCGCACGAGGTCGTCCACGGCGTACTCGTCGAGACCACCACTGGCGACGATCCGCACGCCCGGCAGACCCGCGTCGTCGAGGATCGACCGGGCCCGTACCGCCAGGTCCCCGAGGTCACCGCTGTCCAGCCGCACGGCGGAGCCTGGCCCGCGGTCCAGGTCCCGCAGGACGCGAGCCGCGACGCGGACGCCTTCCTCCGTGTCATAGGTGTCCACCAGCAGGGTCACCGGACCGGGGTGGCAGCGGGCGAAGGCGCGGAACGCGTCCTCCTCCGAGGAGAACGCCTCCACGAAGGAGTGGGCCATTGTGCCGACGGCGGGGATGCCCTCAGCGGTGGCCGCCGCCACGTTGCTCGTACCGGCGAAGCCGGCCATCGCCCCCAGACGAGCCGATTGGAACCCCGCCTGCGGACCGTGGGTGCGCCGCAGGGAGAAGTCGACGACCGGGTGACCGGCCGCCGCGAGCACGCAGCGTGCGGCCTTCGAAGCGATCGCGGTCTGATGGCTGAGTCGGTTGAGCACATACGTTTCGACCAACTGCGCTTGCGGAAATGGTGCGGTCACCTCCAGCAGCGGCTCTCCCGCGAATACGATCCTCCCCTCCGGGACCGCCCGCACCTGGCCGGTGAACGTCAGGCCGAGCAGCGGCTCCAGGTCCCCTGGCGGCCTGTGCAGCGCGGAAGCGAACGCGTCGACGTCCTCGGGGCCGACATGAAAGCCGGCCAGGTAGTCGAGTGCCGACTCCAGCCCCGCCGCTACCAGGAAGCCGCGTTCAGGGGGCAGGTTGCGGACGAAGAGGCTGAATGTCGCCGGGCCGGTCATCCCCTCCCGCAGGTAGGACATGGCCATCGTGACTTCGTACAGATCGGTGGTCGTCGCATCCGACATCGGTGTCACCTCCTGGGCTTCCGTCCGGCCTCCTGCTCGTCACCGGCGGAAGCGCGCGGACCACTGCGGTTCCACCAGGTCCCACTCGGCGTCCCACTGCGCATACCTTCTCCGGTCCAGGACCAGGCGCATGCCCGCCCAGGTCGCGTAGGAGCCGGCGGCCACGCCGAACGCCGCCATACCGCCCACCATCCAGCCACTGGTCGTCGCATTGAGAGTGCTCGTCGGCGGACTGGTGACGGTTCCCTGCCGTGTCACCCACACACGCACGGTGGCGCCCTTGGGACTTCCCGGCTTCACGAGGGCCGTTCCGGTGCGCACGACACCGTCGGGGTCGGTCCAGCGGACCCGCGCCGGTCGCTTCACCCAGTCGTCGTCGCTCTTGACGTCCGTTGTCAGCCGGGCGGTGACCTGGTGCCGTTCCGCTGCCTGGGCTCGCACGGTGCGCATCGACGCCTCGTACGCCGTCAGTCCCGCGCTGACCGCGGCGGCCGGCAGCCCGAGCACGAGAACGACCATCAGGACGCGGCGGAACCAGCCTTCGAACCTGTCGGACATACGGCTCAGGGAGTTCGCGCCCTTGGGCACGTGATCGCCGCGCCGGGGCGGCGGACCGGATGCATACGGCGAACCTTGTGCGCTCATGAGTCGGCCTCCAGCAACTCGCCGGCCGTCCCCCACCACCTGCTCCCACTGTCGACCGGCAGCGAGTTCGGGGTACAGGGCCGAAAGTCCCTGTCGGGCTGGCATTCGGCCCAGGCCCACCGGTTGCCGGCCTTGTCCGTTTCCGCAGACCCGCGGTCACGTTCGTCATATCTGGGGAACGACCGCGACGGGACACGGCGCGTGATGCAGTAGTGCGTGACTGATCAGGCCCAGCTGCAGGCCCGGGTGGCCCTGTCGCCTGCGGGCGCCGACGACGAGCAGGTCCGCCTCCGAGGCCGCGTCCAGCAGCGCTCGGCGGGCCGGGCCCTCGATCACCCTGGAGCTCACCCGGGCGTCGCGATACCGCTCCGCAAGGCCGCGCAGGGCCTCGTCGAGGACCTGGGACGGCGGGCGCCGATGGGCCTCCATGGCGTACCACGACGGAGCCGGCCGCGTGGTGAGAGCCCTGGACGACGGATTCCAGGCGTGCACCGCCGTCAGCCGGCAGCTCCGCACCTGAGCCTCCTGCAACGCGAACTGCAAGGCCGTGCCGCTGCCCTCCCCCTCCTCGACACCGACGACGATGTTCCCGAACCGGCCGTCCCGGTGCTCAGCGGCACCGCGCACCACGACGACCGGGCAGTCCGCCCGGGCTGCCACGGCCAGGCTGACCGCGCCCAGGAGCATTTCGGCGAGGTCTCCAAGCCCTCTGGACCCGAGCACCAGCGCGAAGGCGTTGCGTCCCTTGTCGACGAGGGCAGCGGCGGCGTCCTCGTGCAGCACCTCGCTCGACAGCTGCGCCGTGGGAGCTCTTTCCCTGGCTCGTTTCGAGGCGGCACTGATCACGTCGGACGGCTCGCGGTCACCGGCCGCCGCATGCACGAGGTGGAGCGGCACGCTGTGCCGGACCGCCTCGTCGGCGGCCCAGTCCACCGCCTCCAGACTTGGTTCGGACCCGTCGATGCCGACCACCAGGGGAATCGCCACCGCACCTGTCTCCTCTCGTGGCGGGTGCCCCATGCCCGGCCCCCCTCCGCGGCTCCACATGCGCCGGAGCGGGGACTGGGGTACTCCTCGAAGGAGAGAAGCACCGCGCTCGGCATGTCGGCGACGTCCGGAGCATGCATGCCAGCGGACTCGTTCACCGTCACCCACCGTCGTATCCAGCTTCGTACGAGACGGAGGCCGCCGCCATGCAGCCGGTCGTCACCGTGGGCCTCGACGGCTCACCCGAGAGTCTCGCCGCCGCCCACTGGGCCGCCGACGAGGCCGAGAAGCGCAAGCTCACGCTGCGCCTGCTGCACGCGTGGCCACTGCTCGCGCCGGAACCCGCCCACGCCCCCTCCGAGGTCGATCAGAACTACTGGGCGAAGCGTCTCGTGTACACCGCGCGGGCGGAACTGCAAGCCCGTCACCCGAGCCTGCCCATTGTCGGGAGTCTGGTGGCCGACGACGCCCAGGACGCTCTGCTCCAGGCGGCGTCGGAATCCGAGATGATCGTGCTCGGCTCACGGGGGCTGGAGCCCGTCGAGAGCTACTTCCTGGGCGACGTCAGCATGTCGGTCGTGGCCCGGGCGGAGCGGCCGGTGGTACTGGTCCGCGCCGAAACCCGGGTGGAGGGAACACCACCGGCACCTGCGGGCCGTGTGGTCGTGGCCCTGAAACTGAGCGGATCCTCCGACGACCTGCTCGACTTCGCGTTCCACACCGCCGCGGCCAGAGGGGTTCCGTTCCTGGCCGTTCACGGCCGAAGCGTGCCGCTTCACGCGCGCGTGCCCTGGGGCGTGGACCACTCCGCCACCGACGAGATGACGCGGGACGCGCAGACGGAGCTGAGCAAGGCTCTCCGCGCCTGGCGCGAGAAGTACCCGCAGGTGGACGTGGCCGACAGCATCCGTCTCGCAAGCCCCGCCAAGGCCGTCGTGCAGGCTGCCGAAGGCGCGGCGCCGCTGGTTGTCGGCCGGCGGACACACCGGCACGGTGTGGCACCCCACCTCGGCCCGGTCGCCCACGCCGCCATCCATCACGGACGCTGCCCGGTCGCCGTCGTCCCCCATGACTGAGCCCGCCCACCACGGGCCACCGCCCCCGCGCGCGGAGGTGTGCGAGACGCACACCGCGATCGTGTTCTTCGCCGGGGACCGCGCCTACAAGGTCAAGAAACCGGTGGACCTCGGATTCCTGGACTACACCACGCGCGCGGCGCGCCGGACAGCGTGCGAACGCGAAGTCACGCTCAACCGCCGCTTCGCCCCCGACGTCTATCTGGGCCTGGGCGAGTTCAGCAGCCCGGACGCCGAAGGTCCCGAGCCCCTCGTGGTGATGAGACGCATGCCCGCGGACCGGCGTCTCTCCCGCCTGGTACGAGAAGGGGCCGTCCCGGACGACGTCCTCCGGGCCGTCGCCCGGCACCTCGCCGCGTGGCACGCGGACGCGCCCCGTGGCCGGGATGTGGACGAGCAGGGCACGCGGGACGCCCTTTCGTCGCGCTGGGAGGCCAGCTTCGAGCAGGTCCACGCGCTGACCGACGACGGCTCCGTGCCCGAGGGGATGACGGAGACGGAACAACTGGTGCGCCGCTATCTAGCAGGCCGCGAGCGGTTGTTCGCGTCCCGTATCGAGCAAGGGCGCGTGGTCGACGGCCACGGCGACCTGCTCGCCGAGGACATCTTCTGCCTCGATGACGGCCCCCGTGTCCTGGACTGCCTGGAGTTCGACGACCGGCTGCGCTACGTCGACGGCCTGGACGACGCCGCCTTCCTCGCCATGGACCTGGAACAGCTCGGCGCTCCGGAGGCCGCCTCCTACTTCCTCGCGCAGTACAGCGAATACTCCGGCGACCCCGCCCCCGCGTCCCTGTGGCACCACTACGTCGCCTACCGCGCGTTCGTCCGCGCCAAGGTCTCCCTGATCCAGGCCCGTCAGGGCGCGCCGGGCGCGGAGGCGGCGACACAAAGGCTGGTCGCGACGACGCTGCGCCACCTGCGCACCTCCGCCGTCGGCCTGACCGTCGTCGGCGGGCTGCCGGGCAGCGGGAAGTCCACCCTCTCCGGCGCGCTGGCCGACCGGCTGGGAGTCACCCTGCTCAGCAGCGACCGCGCCCGCAAGGAACTGGCGGGCATTCCCGCGGAGCAGTCCGCGGCGGCCGGCTACGGCGAAGGGCTGTACACGCCCGAGTGGACGGCCAGGACCTACGCCACCCTCCTCGACCGGGCGGCGGCCCTGCTGTCCGCCGGTGAGTCGGTCGTCCTGGACGCCACATGGTCGGACACGGCACAGCGTGAAGCGGCACAGCGCGTGGCCGAACGCACCAGCGCCGACCTGGTCGCTCTGCACTGCCACGTCCCGGACGACGTGTCAGCGGCCCGACTGAGCACGCGCGCGTCCGGCCCGTCCGACGCCGACCTGGACATCGCCACCGCCATGGCGGCCAGGGAACCCGCGTGGCCCGAGGCCGTCGCGGTCGACACCAGCGGCCCGTTGGAGTCCGCGGTCGCCCGGGCGCTGGCAGCCGTACGCCCCTGGAGCACCGGCCAGGCCCCGGTCTTCCGCCGCCCCTACATGGAGCCGGACTGACGGGAGACGCACGACGACCGGGGGGTCCCTGTTGCCGGGGTGCTCCGCCGGGGTGACCGTGGAGGTGGGGGAGCGAGGGAGTGAGCACCGTGCGATCGCTCGTCTATCACGGCCCGGGGCACATCTCCTGGGACACCGCCCCGGACCCCGAGATGGAGGAGGCGACCGACGCGGTCGTGCGCGTCGACGCCACCACTGTCTGCGGCAGTGATCTGCACATTCTGCGAGGAGAGCTCCCTGAGGTGAAGCCGGGGACGGTCCTCGGCCACGAGGCCGTGGGCGAGGTCTTGGAGGTCGGCCGTGATGTGCACGGTCTGCGCTCCGGCCACCAGGTGATCGTGTCGTCCGTCTCGTCCTGCGGCCGCTGTCAGGCGTGCCGAGACACCATGCGCGGGCAATGCCGCGGGGGCGGTGGCTGGATCCTGGGAAACCAGATCAACGGAACCCAGGCCGAGTTCGTACGGGTCCCCTTCGCCGACCACTCCACCCACCGACGGCCTCCCGCGATCCCGCTCGACGACGCGCTTCTGCTCGCCGAGGTCCTCCCCACCGCCTACGAGGTCGGGGTACGGAACGAACACGTCGGCCCCGGTGACACCGTCGTCGTGGTGGGCGCGGGGCCCATCGGTCTCGCCACGGTCGCCGTCGCACGGCTCTACTCACCCCGCCGGATCATCGTGGTGGACCTGTCCAGCGCCCGGCTGGAAGCCGCCGCCCGGGTGGGGGCCGATGCCGCCGGAGTGGCGGGGAAGATGATCGCCGAGCTGTCCGAGGGACCGGGCGCCGACGTCGCCATTGAGGCATCGGGCGAACCGGAAGGCTTTGTCCTCTGCACCCGGGCCATCCGGGCAGGAGGGCACATCGCCAACATCGGGACGCACGGCAAACCGGCCACGCTGCACCTTGAGTCCCTGTGGCGGAAGAACGTGACGATCAGCACCGGCCAGGTGGACACGTCCTCCACACCGTGGCTACTGGAGCTCCTGAGGTTCGGACGCTTGCCCGTCTCCCAGCTGGTCACCCACACCTTCGGCCTCGGCCGGATGGAGCACGCCTACGAGGTGTTCTCGCAGGGCGCCACCACAGGTGCCCTCAAGGTCGTGCTGCACCGGGAGTGAGAGGAGCCCGGAAGCAGGAGCCCGAACGGGTCGGCCGGTCCATTGGACGCAGTGCCGGGAGGAGCACCGATGCACTGGGAAACAATCCGCAAGGACACCACATCGGTCGTCCCACCCCGTCTCGCCGACTACGACCGAGCCTGCTCGGACTTCACCTGGGCACAGGCGCGCACCGAGCTGGCCGGGCTGCCCGGCGGCGGCCTCAACATGGCCCACGAGGCGGTCGACCTGCACGCGGCGTCCGCCCACGCGGACAGGGCAGCCCTGCGGTGCGTCGCCCGCGACGACTCGGTCTCCACCGTCACGTACGCGGAACTGGCCCGGCGTACGGCGCGTTTCGCGAACGTTCTGCGGTCACTCGGCGTCGGCCGCGGAGACCGGGTGTTCACCCTGCTCGGCCGCTGCCCCGAGCTGTACACCACGGTGCTGGGCACGCTGAAGAACACCAGCGTGCTGTGTCCGCTCTTCTCGGCCTTCGGCCCCGACCCGGTGGAGCAGCGGCTACGGCTCGGCGACGCCCGTGTCCTGGTCACCACCGCGGCCCTGTACCGGCGCAAGGTCGCCGTACGGCGGGCCTCGGTTCCCGGACTGGAACACGTCCTGATCGTCGGGCCCGGGACCGCGGAACTGTCCGGCGCTGTCTCCTTCGACGACGTGATGGCCGCCGCCCCGGACACCTTCACCATCCCGCCGACCTCGCCCGAGGACATGGCCCTGCTGCACTTCACCAGCGGTACCACGGGCACCCCCAAGGGCGCGGTCCACGTCCACGAGGCCGTCGTCGCCCACCACGCCACAGCCGCGTACGCCCTCGACCTGCACCCCGGGGACGTGTACTGGTGCACCGCCGATCCCGGCTGGGTCACCGGCATGTCGTACGGGATCATCGCCCCGCTCGTCCACGGCGTGACGGTGGTCGTCGACGAGGGGGACTACGACGCCCGGCGCTGGTACCGGATCCTCGACGAGCAGCGGGTCGGCGTCTGGTACACCGCCCCCACGGCCCTGCGCATGCTCATGCGCGCCACACCACGCCAGGGCCCGTACGACCTGCCGCGCTCCTATGACCTGTCGGCCCTGCGCTTCATCGCCTCCGTTGGCGAGCCCCTCAACCCGGAGGCCGTCCGGTGGGGCCAGGACGTGCTGGGCCTGCCGGTGCACGACAACTGGTGGCAGACCGAGACCGGCTGCATCATGATCGCGAACTTCGCCGCCTGTGAGATACGGCCCGGCTCGATGGGGCGGCCACTGCCCGGCGTCGAGGCGACCGTGCTGGAACAGGGCGAGGACGGCCGGGCCCTGGTCACCGACGGCCGGGTCACGCAGGTGCGAAGCCCCGAGGTCGAGGGCGAGTTGGCGCTCCGGCCGGGCTGGCCCGCGATGTTCCGCGGCTATCTCCACGACAAGGAGCGCTACGACGCCGCGTTCGCGGACGGCTGGTATCTGACCGGTGACCTGGTGCGCCGGGACGCGGACGGCTGGTACTGGTTCGTGGGGCGTGCCGACGACGTCATCAAGTCGGCCGGCCATCTGATCGGCCCGTTCGAGGTGGAGAGCGCGCTGATGGAGCACCCGTCGGTGGCCGAGGCCGGGGTGATCGGACGGCCGGACCCGGTCGCCGGGAACGTCGTCAAGGCGTTCGTGTCGCTGCGCCCCGGTGTCCCGCCGACTCCGGATCTGGAGCGTGAGCTGCTCGCCTTCGGCCGCCGCAAGCTGGGGCCCGCCGTCGCACCCAGGGAGATCGCGTTCGAGCAGAACCTGCCCAAGACCCGCAGCGGGAAGGTGATGCGCCGTCTGCTGCGCGCACGCGAACTCGGCCTGCCCACGGGCGACTTGTCCACCCTGGAGGGATCCTCATGAGTCCGGCCCACCCCACCAGCGCACGCAAGGACACGGCTCACCGGAAGGTCGGCAAGAGTGCCGCGAAGACCAGGCGGAAGACGGGCGCCGGATCTCCGTCCGACCGTTCGGCCGACGGGCACCGGACGGACCTGCTGGAGGCCATGCTGCGCATCCGGCGCTTCGAGGAGCGGTGCGTCGAGCTGTACAGCGCCACCAAGATCCGCGGCTTCGTCCATCTGTACATCGGCGAGGAGGCCGTAGCCGTCGGCGTCAACGAGGCACTGACACCCGAGGACGCGGTCGTCGCCACCTATCGCGAGCACGGCCACGCCCTGGCCCGCGGGATCTCGGCCGAGGCCATCATGGCCGAGATGTACGGCAGGGCGACCGGGTGCAGCGGCGGCCGGGGCGGCTCCATGCACTTGTTCGACGCGAGTCGGCGCTTCTACGGTGGCAACGCGATCGTCGCCGGTGGACTCCCGCTGGCCGCCGGCCTCGCCCTCGCCGACCGTATGCGCGGACAGGCCCGCGTCACCTGCTGCTTCTTCGGTGACGGAGCCTTCGCCGAGGGCGAGTTCCACGAAACGGCGAACCTCGCGGCCCTGTGGAGACTTCCCCTGCTCCTCATCTGCGAGAACAACCTCTACGCCATGGGCACGGCCCTGGCGCGGCACGAGGCCCAGACCGACCTGGCCATGAGGGCCGCTTCGTACGGCATGGTCGCGTGGGCCGTCGACGGCATGGACGTCGAGGCCGTGGAACAGACCGCACGACGGGCCGCCGAGGCCGTCAGGTCCGGTGCCGGGCCGCACTTCCTCGAACTGCGCACCTATCGGTTCCGCGCCCATTCCATGTACGACCCGGACCGGTACCGCGACAAGGCGGAGGTGGAGCGGTGGAAGGAGCGGGACCCGATCACGCGGCTTCTCGACCGCATGCGCGAGGACGGCGAGCCGGTCGACGAGACACTCGCCGGGATCGAGCGCCGGGTCGCCGCCGAGGTCGACCACGCCGTGGAGGCGGCGGAGCAGGCACCCGAAGAACCGGTGGAGCATCTCCTGCACCACGTCACCAGCGCTTCGGCGGAGGTGAGCTGACCATGGGCGACGGTGAGCGGCCGCAGGCGGCGAAGACGACCTACCGGGAAGCGATGCGCGAGGCGCTGCGGGACGCCCTGCGCGCCGACGACCGCGTCTTCCTGATGGGCGAGGACGTGGGCCGCTACGGCGGAGGCTTCGGCGTCAGCCTCGGCCTGCTGGAGGAGTTCGGTCCGGCACGCGTCCGCGACACCCCGCTGTCGGAGTCCGCGTTCGTGGGCGCCGGCATCGGCGCCGCCCTGGCCGGGCTGCGGCCGATCGTCGAGATCATGACCGTCAACTTCAGCCTGCTCGCCCTCGACCAGATCCTCAACAACGCGGCCACCCTGCTGCACATGTCGGGCGGCCAACTGGCCGTGCCCCTGGTCATCCGCATGACGACAGGTGCCGGACGGCAGCTCGGGGCCCAGCACTCGCACAGCCTGGAGGGCTGGTACGCGCACATCCCCGGCATCCGGGTCCTCGCCCCCGCCACCCTCGAGGACGCCCGCCACATGCTGGCCCCGGCGCTCGCAGCCCCCGACCCGGTCCTGATCTTCGAGCACGGAGGTCTCTACAACGTCTCCGGCGAACTCCTCCCGGCCACCGCTCCCGTTGACCTGGATCACGCCGCGGTCCGCAGACCCGGCACCGACATCTCGCTGATCACGTACGGAGGTTCGCTGCCCAAGACCCTCGCGGCGGCGGACGAGTTGGCCGCCGCGGGCATCAGCGCCGAAGTGATCGACCTGCGCACGCTCCGGCCCTATGACGCCCGGACCGTCGCCGCTTCCGTGGCCCGTACCCACCGTGCGGTGGTCGTCGACGAGGCATGGCGGACGGGAAGCTTCGCCGCCGAGGTGTCCGCCCGTATCGCCGAGGAGTCGTTCTACGAACTGGACGCGCCCGTCGAGCGGGTGTGCAGCGCGGAGGTGCCCATGCCGTACGCCCGTCAGATGGAGGAGGCCGCCCTGCCGCAGACCCCCGACATCGTCGCGGCCGCCCACCGGGCGGTGGACTGACCATGGCTGAGTTCACCATGCCGTCGCTCGGTGCCGACATGGACGAGGGCACGCTCCTGGAGTGGCTGGTGGAGCCCGGCGACCTCGTCCACAAGGGCGATCCGGTCGCGGTCGTCGAGACCGCGAAGGCGACCATCGAGGTGGAATGCTTCGAGACCGGAACCCTGGCCGAGCTGCTCGTCGAGCCCGGCACGACGGTGCCGGTGGGCACACCGCTCGCGCTGATCAGGGTGCCGACGAAGAAACCCGAGCACCCGGCAGAGGAAAAGAAGCCGCACACGACCCGAGAACCGCGCAAGGCCAGGCACCCCGAGGGTTCTGAGAAGACCGAGAAGGCGGCGACGCGACGAGCGGCGCGTCGCGCACCGAAGAAGGGCGAGCCTGCCAAGCCCCCGTCCCCGCCTCCCGAACCCGCCACGGTCCCGGCCGCCCCGGTACTGACCGCCGCTCGACGAGGCGTCCACACCGAGGCAGGTCCCCTGGTCCGGCATCTGGCGGAGCAAAGCGGCGTAGACCTGGAGACGCTGCACGGTTCCGGACCCGGAGGACGTGTCACCCGAACCGACGTCGAGGAAGCGGCGGCCGCCCGGCAACCGCGCCTGCGGGTAACCCCTCTCGCCCGGAGACTGGCGGCCGACATGGGCGTCGATCTGGCCATGGTGAGGGGGACGGGCAAGGACTCGGCCGTTCGTGCCGCGGACGTACGCCGGGCGGCCCTCGGCCCTGCGACCGAGACCCCCTCCTCGCAGGTCGGCGCCCCCACGGTCCGTCCGTCCGTCGAGCGTCTCTCGGCGGACCGGGGTGCGGCCATGCGTCAGGCGATCGCCGGTCTGATGAGCCGCGCCAACCGGGACATTCCCCACTACTACCTCTCCACGACCGTGGACATGGCCGCCGCCATGGACTGGCTGCACGAGCACAACCGACGCAGTCCGCTCGGCGAACGGCTGCTCCCCGCCGCCCTGCTGCTCAAGGCGGCGGCCCTGGCGGCCCGGGATGTCCCCGAGCTCAACGGTTCCTGGACCGACGACCACTTCACGGCCGGTGAGGGCGTCCACCTCGGCGTGGCCGTCTCGCTGCGCGGCGGAGGGCTCATCGCCCCCGCACTGCACCACGCCGACACCCTGGCACTCCCGCAGCTGATGACGGCCCTGAAGGACCTGGTCACGCGGGCCCGTACGGGCAGACTACGCGGCTCCGAGGTGTCGGACGCCACGATCACGGTCACCAACCTCGGAGATCAGGGAGTGGAGGCCGTGTTCGGAGTGATCTATCCACCGCAGGTGGCCCTCGTCGGATTCGGGCGGGTGGTCGACCGGCCGTGCGCCGTCGACGGCATGCTGGGCGTGCGGCCCGTAGTCACTGCGACCCTTTCGGCCGACCACCGAGCGACGGACGGCGCCGTCGGCGCCCGCTACCTCACGGCGGTCACCCACCTCCTGCAGAACCCGGAGCAGCTGTGAACATCAACCGGACCGACGCATTGGACATGGTGAGGGAATCGATCTCCCGGGTCGTCCCGGACGCCGACATCGGCGCACTGGGGCCCGATGACGCGTTCCGTGACGCGCTGGAGATGGACTCCCTGGACTTCCTGAGTTTCGTCGAAGTGCTCAGCGAACGGTCCGGTGTCCGTATCGAGGACGAGGACACACCCCGGCTGACCACGCTGGCCGGCAGTGCCGACTTTCTCGTCGCCCGCACGGGCTGATGTGCCCTCCGTGGACGTGAACGGCTCAAGCCGCTTCGGTGTTGTCGATGACACCCACGACGTCGTCCATGTCCCGTACCGAGGCGAGCAGTTCGGGGTCGAGCGCCTTGTCCACTTTCCCCGCCACGGTCACCACGCCCTGCTCCACGGTGACTTCGACAGCCCGCGGGTCCAGCAGGTACTGGCCGACCAGGGACTCGACCTCGGCGAGGATCTCGGTGTCGTCGCGGATCAGGGCACGCAGCAGATCGTGCCGGCTCACCACACCGACGAGCCGGCCGTGATGGTCGGTCACGGGGAGGCGCTTCAACCGGCCGTGCGCGGCGGTCCACGCCGCGTCCGCCACCCTCTGCTCCGGGTGGACGGTGACGGGCGGGAAGGTCATCAACGTGGCGGCCGTGTCGCCGTGGCTCTTGTCGTACAGGCGGTGCTGCCACAGCCTGCCGACAGCTCCGTGCCGACGCGGCTCCGCCATCACGGCGGCCTTGGCCAGCAGGTCCGATTCCGAGACGACACCGATCACGTGGTCGTCGGAGTCGACCACCGGCAGGGCGCTCACCTGCTGACGGGCCAGCGTGTGGGCCACGTCCAGGAACGGCGTGTCAGCGGCCACGGAGCCTGCCGGCACCCGCATGACGTCCAGCACGCGGAGTACGGCCGGTCCCGGGGCGGGCGGACCGGGTGCGGCGGTGGCGGGCGGCTCGGCATCCTCCCCGCGGTGAGGGCGCTCGGATTCCTCGGTGCTCCTCGCCGACGCGGCGCCGGCGATGGCACCGAGGTAGCGGCGCAGTGCGTCCTGACGCGGTTCCTCCTGGGGTGTCCAGGGGCGGCCCGGCATGGTGTGGCGGGCTTCTTTCTCCGCCGAGCTGTGCTCGAAGTCGCTCACGGCTGCCTCCTGGGGACGCCGTTCACCTGTGGGCTCAGTTTCGCATCGATCGACCGGTGCGGCCTCTGGGCCGAACGGCCCCGCCGGGGGACAGGCGGCCAAGCGCGACGCGACAGGCCATCGTCCACCAGGGAGACTGGGAAGCGGGGCCTCGGCCCACCTGGAGGAGTGCGTGTGACGGGTTTCCGGGACTTTCTGACGCGGTTCAGGCCGGCGGCGTCACCCGGCCGCGCCGCACCGGGTGGTGTCCCCGCGGACCGCTCCGCCGAACTCCGTGCGGAACTCACACCGCCCCTGGCCCTCCTCGAACAGACGGAGGCGGAGGCCCGGAACATACGCGAACGGGCCGACGCGGCCGTCGCGTCGCGCCGCAGCGAAGCCGAAGGGCAGGCCGGGACAATCGTGGCCGCGGCGCATGAGGAGGCCCGGCAGGTACGGGTGCGCACCGCCGAGCAGGTTCTGCGCGCGGCCGATGGCGAGGCCGCGGCACTGCTCGCCGAGGCAGAACGCGAGGCGGTCGCCGTACGTGGCCGTGCCAGGAGCCGGACACCCGTGCTCGTCGACCGGGTGCTCGCCCTGGTGCTGGAGGACCTCGCGGCGAACGAGGAGTCGACCGTGCCGCCGGGGGAAGGCCACCGGGCTCAGGACCCCGGGAGGCCACGGGGAGGTGGTTCCTGATGAGGGCCGGTCGGGTGGCGGGTGTGACCCGGGCACGGGCTCTGCGGACCAGGTGTCTGGGCGTCGAGGGCACCAGGCAGGTGGCGGCGTCCCGCGAACTCGACGACGCCCTGCGCTACTTGGCGGCCACCCCGTACCGACACCATGTCACTCCGGGCGCCACGCCGGCCGAAGCCCAGCGTGCGGTCTCGGCGACACTTCTGTGGCATCTCCGGGTCCTCGCCGGCTGGCAACCGGCCAGCGGCACGGACGCCGTCCGGGCACTGGCCGCGGGATTCGAGATCTCCAACACCGAACACCATCTGGGCGAACTCGCGGCCGATCCGCCGCAGCCGGGCACCGAACGCCTCTACCCCCCGCCCTACCGCCTGGGTGCGCTGGCGATCGCCTGGACGCGGGTCGCCCGCACCCGTTCGCCGTCGGAGCTGCGTACCGCGCTGGCGGCCTCCGCCTGGGGTGACCCCGGGGGCGACTCGCCGGCCGCGATCGCCACCGGTATGCGGGTTTCCGCCGCCGTGCGGCTCGCCGCCGCCGTTCCCGACTCGGCCCGCTGGGCGGCGGCCCGGCTCGCCCTGCTCTTCGGCCGCGAGGTCTTCGTCGTCGGCCGCCGGATGCCCGACGTCTCCGCCCACCGGGCGGCACGCCTGCTCGGCCCGCGAGCGGTGGGCGCGAGGTCGTACGCCGAATTCCGGCAGGTGCTGCCGGCCAACGCCGGATGGCTGCTGATCGACGTCGACGAGGCGGCGGACCTGTGGCGGGCGGAGGCACGCTGGTGGGACGTGGTCGAGCGAGAGGGCCGTGAACTACTGCGCCGGGCCCGTTTCGGCCCCCAGCCGGTCGTGGGAGCCGTGGCGCTGCTGTCGGTCGACGCCTGGCGGATCCGTGGCGCGCTGGAGCTGGCTGCCAGGGGCGGTGGCCCAGGGGACTGGCTCGGGGAGGTGCTCGATGCCCCGGGCTGAGCCGGCGCTTCCGGTCAGGATGCGCAGGGTGGCCGTCGTGGCCCCCGAGAAGGCGTTGCGGGAGAGCCTGGTCCGGATCGCCGAAGCGGGCCACGTCGAGATCGACCTGGCCGGGGACGGTGGGCCGGAAGTCCGAAGGCCCGTGGCGACGCGACTGCGGCGGCTGCGCACCGAGCCGGGGCAAGCGGTTCTCAGCGAGGCTCTCCCCGACCTGGACGCCCTGGAGCGCGAGGGCCGGACGGATCTGTTGGCGGGCGAGGCGCAGCTGGAGGAGCGCCTTGGCAGCGCGGTCCGGCACGGCGAGGCCGCCGCACTGGCCGGCTGGTGCCCCGAGGCGGAGGTGGGCGCCACGGCGGCGCGCATCGCTGGTGCCGGGGGCGCGCTGGTGGTGCTGAGGACCCCGCGCGGCATCGATCCGCCGACCTTGCTGACCGGAGCGGACACCGCAACCTCGGTACACCCGGCGAGAACCGTGCGGCGCTCCTTCACACCTCTGGTCAGCACGTACGGCACCGTGCCCTACGCCGACCTCGATCCCACCCTGCCGGCCGGGATCGTCTACGCAGTGATGTTCGGCGTGATGTTCGGCGATGCCGGGCACGGGCTGCTGCTCGTCGCCCTCGCCCTTGCGCTGCGCACCGGCCGGCCGCGCCGACTGGGGCCGCTGCGCCATCTGTGGCCGTTCGTCGCCGGGGCCGGACTGGCCGCCACCCTGGCGGGGATGGCGTACGGCGAGTTCTTCGGCCCGACCGGCGTGCTGCCCGTGCTGTGGCTGGCACCGTTGGAGGAGCCCATGCGGCTGCTGGCCTCTGCCGTCGTGTTCGGCGCCGTGCTGCTGGCCCTCGCCTATGCCGTGGGCATCGTGAACCGGTGGCGGGAGGGCGGACCGGCTGCGGCCGTGTATTCGACGACCGGTGTCGCCGGGGCCGCGCTCTACCTCGGTCTCGGCGCCGTCGCCGGATGTGTGTGGCTCGGCGAGCCGGCGTTCGCCGCCGTGGGGGCCGCGATCGCCGTCGGCGGCCTGGGCCTGGCCGGGGCGGGGCTGTACGCGAGCACGGCGGGCGGCCCGGGCGGAGCCGTACAGACCGGCATCCAGCTCCTCGACGCTCTGGTCCGGATCGGGTCCAACGTCGTGTCCTTCGCGCGACTCGCTGCCTTCGGGCTGACCCATGCGGCGCTCGGCGCCATCGTCTGGGACGGCACGCGGGCTCTGGCCGGCCGGGGTCCGGCCGGAGTCGTCGCCGCGTTGTTGGTGTTCCTCGCGGGCAACGCCCTGGCCTTCTCGCTGGAGGCGCTGGTGGCCGGGGTCCAGGCGCTCCGCCTGGAGTACTACGAACTCTTCTCCCGGCTCTTCGAGGGAGAGGGCCGTCCCTTCAGACCCTGGCATCTGCCCGTCGAACACATCACGGACTCGGCCGCCGACCACGGGCCGCCCGCAGCAGCGCCGCCCGCAGATGGGGAGGCCGCCCGGCTCGGCCCGGCGAGGGAGGAGCACTCGTGATCACCTGGTTCTTGGCTCTGCCCGTCATCGCGGCGGGATTCGTCGCCGCACGCCTGGTGCTGCGGCGCTCGGGCCGGACGGCCCTGTGGTGGATGGTCGCCGCCGACGCGGTGCTCCTGGTGGCCGCCACCGTGGTGCTGACCCTGGCGCTCGGCGGCGGATCCGCCCAGGCCGCGACCACGGCCGCTCAGGACTCGGGCTCCGGCTCCGCCGCTCTGATCGGAGCCGCGATCGCGGTGGCCGCCTCCACCATCGGCGCGGGCATCGCCGTCGCCTACACCGGGGCGGCCGCCCTCGCGGCGCTCAGCGAACGGCCCGAACTGTTCGGCCGGGCCATGGTCATCGTCGGCCTGGCCGAGGGCATCGCCATCTACGGGCTGGTCGTCGCGGTCATCCTCATCGGGAAGGCATGACCATGGGACGCGTCGCCGCCCTCGGAGAGCGGGCCCGGGTTGCCGGTCTCGCCCTGGCGGGAGCGGTCGTCCTCGCCGCCGACGATCCCGAGGCCGTACGCCGGGGCTGGCGGAGCCTGCCGGACGGCGTCGACCTGGTGATCCTTACCCCTGCAGCGGCCCAGGCGCTGGAGCAGGACCACGGATTGCCTGCGGGCAGCCGCCGACTGACCACCGTGATGACGCCATGACGTCACCGACTGCCGATCCGACGACGGACGCACTCGACCCGGTCCGGTCAGAGCTGCTGCGAGCCGCTCACGCCGATGCGGACGCGCTCCTGGCCCACGCCGAGCGGGAAGCCGCCGCCCGGCTCGATCAGGCCAGGGCCGAGGCCCGGGCGATCCTCGAAGACGCCCGGCGCCAAGGCGAGGCCGACGGAGCCGACGCCGCCCGTGACCGCCTCGTCAGGGCCAGGCGGGAGGCCAGGTCCCGCACGGTCGCCGCTCGGCGCGAGCCATACGAGCAACTGTGCCGCGAGGCCGCCGAACGGGTCCGGGAGTTGCGTCGGGCCGACGGCTACGTGGCACTCCGGGAGCGGCTGGAGCAGCGCGCCCGGGTGCTCCTCGGTCCCGGCGCCGAGGTGACCGAGCCCGCCGACGGGGGAGTGGTGGCCCAGGTACCGGGCAGGCGGGTCGACCTGTCGCTGACCGCGTTGGCCGATCGCGCCCTGGACAGCATGGGGGCGGAGGTGCGCAGCCTGTGGGAGCCATGACGTTCACCGGGACGGACCGCCCGCCTGTCGCCCGGCAGCCGGTCTCCAGGATCCTGCGCGTTACCGGGCCGCTGGTCGAGATGGAGTACGCGGGCGGCACCGCGATGTACGACCTGGTCTCGATCGGCCCTGCCGGACTGCCCGGCGAGGTCGTGGCCATCAGCGGTGACGTCGTCACCGTCCAGGCGTACGAGTACACCGGCGGGCTCGCTCCGGGACAGTCGGCGCTCGCTCGGGGTCGGCCGCTGTCGGTGCGGCTCGGTCCGGAGCTGCTCGGCGGGATCTTCGACGGGCTGCTCCGTCCGCTGTCCGGCGCCGGCGACTGGCTGCTCCCGGACACGCGGCGGACCGAGGCAGCGGAACGCACATGGTCCTTCTCCCCCCTGGCAGCGGAGGGCGAGGAACTGGCCGAGGGCCAGGCACTCGGGGAGGTCCGCGACGCGGGGCCGGTACGGGTGAAGGTACTGGTGCCACCCGGCTGCGGGGGCATCGTGACGGAGATCGCCGGTCCTGGGAGCCGGTCACAGGACGCTGTGGTGGCCGTGGTGGGCGGTACCCAAGTGGGGCTGGGTGCTCTGTGGCCGGCGCGCAGGCCCCGCCCCGTGCGGGAGCGCGTCGACACCCACGAGGCCCTCAACACCGGTCAGCGAGTGGTCGACCTCCTCTTTCCCGTGGCCCGGGGCAGCACGGTCGCGGTGCCCGGTGGCTTCGGCACCGGCAAGACGGTGCTGCTCCAGCAGATCGCCAAGTGGTGCGACGCGGACGTCATCGTCTACGTCGGCTGCGGAGAGCGCGGCAACGAGATGGCCGACGTCATCACCGAGTTGTCGGAGCTTCAGGACCCGCGCACCGGCGGACGCCTGGCCGACCGCACGGTGACGATCGCGAACACCTCCAACATGCCGATGATGGCGCGCGAGGCCAGTGTCCACACAGGGGTGACGGTCGCCGAGTACTTCCGTGACATGGGCCTGGACGTGGTGGTCATCGCCGACTCGACCTCCCGATGGGCCGAGGCGCTGCGCGAGTTCGCCTCCCGTACCGGCGCGCTGCCCGCCGAGGAGGGTTATCCGGCCGGACTGGCCTCGGCCATCGCGGCCTTCTATGAGCGGGCCGCCGCCGTGACCACACTCGGCGGTGACCGGGGCTCGGTGACCGTGATCGGCGCGGTGTCCCCGCCCGGCGGGGACATGACCGAACCGGTCACGGCCCACACCGAACGCTTCGTCCGCTGCCTGTGGACCCTGGACCGCGACCTCGCCTACGCCCGCCACTACCCGGCCCTCTCCTGGGCGGGGTCCTTCTCCCGGGACGTCCCCGTGCTGGCCGCCGGACACCGGGCGGCCGGAGATCCGGCGTGGTCCCGGCACCGCGACCGGGTGGGTGCGGCACTGGCGGAGGCCGACCGACTGGCCGACCTGGTGGACCTGATCGGGATCGCCGCCCTCCCGGCGCGGGAGCGGATCAGCGTGCTCGCGGGCAGGCTGGTGCGGGAGGGCGTGCTGCAGCAGAGCGCGCTGTCGGAGCATGACGCGTACTGCGGGCCGGAGAAGACGGCCGCACTGGCTGACGCCGTCCTGATGATCGTCGACCGCTGCCGGGAACTGGTGGACTCCGGTGTGCCGGCGGCGTCGGTCGAGGAGGTCGACTTCGGCCCGCTGCTGCGCGCCCGGGAGGACACGGGCCCGCACGACGCCACCGGGGTGGCGGCGCGGCGTGACGCCATGCTCGCCAGGCTGGGAGAAGTGCGGTCATGAGCCTCTCCGGTGGAATCGAATACACCGCGGTGCGTGAACTCCGGGGTCCGCTCGCGATCGTCGAGGGTGTTTCGGGGGTCGGCTGGGACGAGTACGCGCACATCACCCTCGCCTCGGGCGAACGGCGCCACGGCGTGGTGCTGGACGCCAACCGTGGCCTGGCGGTCGTCCAGGTACTGGAGGGCACCGCGGGCATGGACCCGCAGGGCGTCCGCGCGGTCTTCACGGGCAGCCCCTTGCGCGTCCCGGTTGGTACGGACTGGCTCGGCCGCGTCTGCAACGGCCGCGGGGCCCCCGTCGACGACGGGCCGCCCATATTCGGCGCCCACCAGGCCGAGGTGGGCGGTGCCCCCGTCAACCCGGTGCGACGTGAGCCCCCGTCCGAAGCCGTGCTCACCGGTGTCGGGGCCATCGACGCCCTGACCACGCTGGTACGGGGGCAGAAACTGCCGGTGTTCTCGGTGGCCGGGCTGCCGCATCTGGAACTGGCCGCCCAGATCGCCGCGCAGGCCACCGCCGGCGGAGAGGCGTTCAGCGTCGTCTTCGCGGGCATGGGGCTCACCCACGCCGACGCCTCCTTCGTACGCGACGCCCTGGAGGAACGGTCCGCCGCCGGGGAACTGGTCCTGCTGCTGAACACCGCCGACGACCCGGTGATCGAACGGATCCTCACCCCCCGCATCGCGCTCACCGTCGCCGAGCACCTCGCCTTCACCGAGGGACGGCACGTCCTGGTCGTGATGACCGACATGACGACGTACGCCGAAGCCCTGCGCGAGGTCTCCGCCGCCCGCGGGGAGATCCCCGCCCGCCGCGCCTACCCCGGCTACCTCTACAGCGATCTGGCTTCCCTGTACGAGCGCTGCGGACGCATTCGCGGGCGACCGGGCTCGGTCACCGTGCTGCCGGTGCTCACCATGCCCGCGGGCGACATCACCCATCCCGTACCCGACCTGACCGGTTACATCACCGAGGGACAGATCGTGCTCTCGCCGGAGACGCACGCGCGGGGCGTGTACCCACCGCTGGACGCCCTGTCCTCACTCTCCCGGCTGATGCGCAAGGGCGCCGGCCCGGGGCGTACCCGTGACGACCACCTCGACGTCGCGGCCCAGCTGCTGGCCGCCCTGGCACGAGCCCGGCAGGTCCGTGACCTCGCGGACCTCGTCGGCCAGGCGGCGCTGAGTTCCACCGACCGCCGCTACCTCGACTTCGAGGAGGCGTTCCTGAGGGACTTCGCCGACCAGCGAAGTGACGAGTCCCGCAGCCTCGCCGGCTCGCTCGAACGCGGCTGGCGGGCCCTGCTCACACTGCCCCGCAGCCAGCTCTCCATGCTCCCCACCGGGCTCCTCGACGCCCACGGGGCGAAGGACGCACCGGACACGGAGGCGTCCCGATGACCGGCGCCCGCCGTGTACCGCCCGGTCGGGCGGGACGGCTGCGACTGCGGCACAGCCTCGATGTCGCCGAACGCGGAGCCGACCTGCTGGAGCAGAAGCTCCGTATCCTGCGCTCCGAGCACGAGCGGCTGCTGCGCGCGGAGAGGTCAGCCGCCCGCGCCTGGCGGGACCTGCTGTCCGAGGCCGAGAACTGGCTACTGAAGGGGCTCGTCCTGGGCGGGGAACAGGCCCTCGACGCGGCCGCCGCGGGTATCGGTCCCGCCGAGGTCACACTGCGCTGGACCACCTCCATGGGGGTACGCCACCCCGCGGCGGCCGTTGTGTCCGTACCCGCCCGATCACCCACCGCCGCCGCTCCCACGAACACCGCCCTCGTGCACGCCGAAGCGGCCTACGGCCGTGCCCTGCGCGCCGGCGGCGAGTACGCGGCCGCTCATGCCGCCGCCGAACTGCTGGGCGCCGAGGTCATCAGCACCCGGCACCGGGTCCGTGCCCTGCGTCGCCACTGGATTCCCCGCCTGCGGGAGGCGCTCGACCGGGCCGACCTCGCCCTGGAGCAGGCCGAGCACGAGGACGGCGTCCGGCGGCGCTGGGCCGGTCGGAGCCCCGAGCGGTGACCGTTCACTGGAACGCCGTGTGGATCTCATGCTCGGTCGCGTTGTGCGAGACGAGCAGGATCTCGTCACCGGGTCGGAGCCGCACCGCCGGATCCGGCACCGTCGGCTCTCCGTCGCGGACGATCGTGGCGACGACCGTCCCCTCGGGCAACGGGACGTCGCCCAGGGCACGACCCGCCGAACTGGACTGCGGTGTGATGGCCGTTTCGATGACGTCGACGCCGGCCTTGCTGAGCCGCAGCAGGGCGACCGTGTCGGTGGCCCCGGTGGCCTCCTCGATGAGGGAGATCAGCGGGGTGGCGGCGGGGACGGCGACGTCGACGCCCCAACGCCCGTCGAACAGCCAGGCGTTGTCGGCATCGTTGCACCGAGCGGCCACGCGGGGCACCGAGAACTGCCGTTTGGCGAGCAGACTGATGACGAGGTTGTCCTCGTCGTCCCCGGTGGTGGCGATGAGGAGGTCGGCGGTGAGAGCGCCGGCGTGTTCCAGAAGTGTGGGTTCACACGCGTCCCCGGCGATGAGCCGCACCGGGACGCGCCCCTCCAGTTCGGCGACGCGGTCGTCGTCGGCATCGACCAGCGTCACCTCGTTGTGGGCGGCGGCGAGCACCTGGGCGATCTGGGTGCCGAGCCGTCCGGCTCCGGCGATGATCACGTTCACGTGCCCAGCTCCTTGTCGAGAAAGCCGCGCAGCCTGCCGAGCGCGGTCGCGGCGACGGCGAAGGTGACCAGGTCGCCCGCCCGCGCGGGCGTGCTGTGCGCGGGGATCAGGGAGCGGCCGGCGCGGGTGACCTCGACGACGCGGATCTCGCCGTCGACCTCGAACTCGGTCAGCGGTCGCCCGGTCAGATAGGCCGGCAGTTCGGAGCGGTAGAGCAGGCTCGCCGTTGCCGAAGCTGATTTCGGGGGAGAGGTGGCGGTGCAGCAGCATCTGGTGGATCTGGTGGACCGTCCAGCGGACGCTGGTGATGGTGGGGATGCCGAGTTCGCGGTAGATGTCGGCGCGTCGGGGGTCGTAGATGCGGGCGAGGACGTTCGGTACGCGGTAGGTCTCCTTCGCCGTGCGCGCGCTGACGATGTTGCTGTTGTCCCCGGAGGTGACGGCGACGAAGGCGTCCGCGTGCTCGACACCGGCGGCCTCGAGCACGGCGCGGCTGAAGCCGTTGCCCTCGTGGAAGCGGATGCGGGGGCTGTCGGGCAGCCGCCGGGCCGCCTTGGGACGCCGGTCGACGACCTGCACGTCGTGCCCTTCCGAGGCAAGCAGACCGGCGAGGGCGGCCCCCACCCGTCCGCAGCCGACGACGATCACCTTCACTGGTGCGCTCCCTTCGAGGGGTCGGCGCGGCGGCGCAGCCACCACTTGCGGACCTCGTCCGCGATCAGGGGCAGGGTCCCGAGCCCGGCCAGAACCGCCCAGTCGACGGCGTCGAGCGCGGCGGTGTTGAAGACGGCCTGGAGCAGCGGCACATAGCTGATCGCGGCCATGAGGGCGATGCCGAAGCCGCCGGCCGCCAGCAGGGCCAAATTGGACAGCAGCCCCACCTTCAGGATGCTCTGCCGGTCGGTGCGCACCGCGAGAGAGATGAAGAACTGGCTGAACACGATCGCGCCCTGGGCCAGCGTGACGGCCTCCCGGTAGACGGGATCGTCCTCGGTGAAGTCCTCGAACGGGACGCCGGCGGAATGGATGTGCCAGAAGAACACGGCGCATACGCCGAGCGCCTGGATGCCGCCCAGGAACAGGATGCGTCCCACCACCGCGGAGGAGAACAGCCGCTCGCGCCTGGAGCGCGGCGGGCGGTCCATCACGTCCGGCTCGGGACGCTCCGCGCCCAGCGCCAGGGCGGGCAGCACGTCCGAGCCCAGGTCGATCGCCAGGATCTGCACCGCGCTGACGGGCACCAGGGGGAACCCGGCGAACGTCGCCGCCAGGATCGGGCCGAGCTCGCCGATGTTGCTGCTGAAGACGTAGACCAGGAACTTGCGGATGTTCTGGTAGACGGACCGGCCCAGCCGCACCGCCGTGGCGATGGACGCGAACGAATCGTCCAGGAGCACCATCGAGGCCGCCTCCCGGGCCACGTCGGTGCCCGACGTCCCCATCGCCACGCCGATGTCGGCGTGTTTGAGCGCGGGGGCGTCGTTCGCTCCGTCCCCGGTGACCGCCACCACCTCGCCCCGTCGCTGGAAGGCGGTGACCACACGCATCTTGTGCTCCGGACTGACCCGGCACAGCAGCAGCTCGGACGGTTCGGCGAGCAGAGCGTCGAGCGCCTCCTCGTCCATCGCGTCGAGCCGTGCGCCTGTCACCACGACCGGTTCCGGCCCGCGTACGATGCCGACCCGCCGGGCCACGGCTTCCCCGGTGAGCGGGTGGTCGCCGGTGACCATGACGATGCGGATGCCGGCCCGGCGGCAGGCGGCGACCGCGTCGGTGACCTCCGGACGCGGAGGGTCCAGCATGCCGACCAGTCCCAGGAACGTGAGTCCCGACTCGGCCTCGTCCTGCGCGGGGTGGGGTCCGTCCAGCTCCCGCCGCGCGACGGCCAGCACCCGCAACCCCTGCGACGCCAGCGCGTCAGTCGCCGCGAGCACTGCCGCCCGGTCCTGCTCGGTCAGCGGCCCGCCCTGCCCCTCCCACCCCACCTCGGCGCAGCGCGCCAGCAGTTCCGCCGGCGCTCCTTTGACGCACGCCTGGTAGCCCGCGCCGTTCTTGTGCACCGTGGTCATCAGCTTGCGGTCAGAGTCGAAGGGGAACTCGGTGACTCGCGGAGCCGCAGCCTCCTCCACGCCGAGGTCGAGACCGGCCTTGGCCGCGACAACGAGCAGAGCGCCCTCCGTGGTGTCGCCGAGCACCCGCCAGTGCTGCACGCCGTCGGGCGGGACCAGCCGGGCGTTGCAGCACAGGACCGCCACCCGGAGCAGCTCGCGCACCGGCGCCGTGTCGGCGACCTCCCCGCCCGGGGCGTACCCGACACCGGTCACCGCGTGCGTCGCATCCCCCGCCCACACCCGGGTGACGGTCATCTCGGCCTGCGTGAGCGTCCCGGTCTTGTCGGTGCACACCACCGTGGTCGACCCGAGCGCCTCCACGGCCAGCAGCTGCTTGATGAGAGCATGGCGGCGCGCCATCCGTCGTACACCGATCGCCAGCGACACCGAGAGGGTGGCGGGCAGTCCTTCCGGCACCAGCGCGACCATCACCCCCAGCGCGAACACGAACAGGGTCACCACGGACTCCCCGGTGGGCAGCCGTACGGCGAACATCAGGGCACCGATCGCCAGGGCCGCTCCCGCCACCCGCCGCGCCATGGAGGCCACCTGGTGCTGCAGCGGGGTCTTCTGCCGCGGGGCCGCCGCGGCCAGCCGGTAGATGCGCCCGAACTCGGTCGTCGCGCCCGTGCCGTAGACCACGGCGCGTCCGGATCCGGCGACGACGTCGGTTCCCATGAACACGCAGTTGCGGGCTTCCAGCGGCGACCCGCCCGCCACCGGGTCGGCCGTACAGCTCACGGGGTTGCTCTCCCCGGTCAACGGCGCGTTGTTCACCGCCAGCTCGTGCGCCTCGACCACCCGGCAGTCCGCCGGCACGGCGTCCCCGGCCTCCAGCACCACCAAGTCGCCCGGCACCAGGTCCCGGGCGGGCACTTCCAGCCGCCTGCCGTCGCGCAGCACCCGGCAGGCGTGGGGCACCATCGCCTCCAGCGCCTGGGCCGTCCGCTCGGCCGAGTACTCCTGCGCGAAGCCGATGGCGGCGTTCAGCAGCACAACGCCCAGGATCGCCGCCGCGAGCTGAACAGTGCCCAGTTCACGCGGCTCTTCCAGCCAGTAGGCCAGGAAAGTGATCCCTGACGCGACGACCAGCACGACCGCGAAGAGGTCCGTGAACTGCGCCCCCAGCTGCCGCCACACAGGGCGGCGCTTGGTACGTGGCATCTCGTTGGCCGCGTACCGCTCCAGCCCCGCCCGTGCCCGATCCGCCGACAAGCCGCTCCGTGAGGTGCCCAGCGCGGTGAACACCTCACCGGCGGCGAGTTCCCGTACCGGAGGACGCGGACCGGAACCGGACGTGGCGTCGACCGCCGCGTCCGTTCCTCCGCCGGGCACCAGCGGGTCCGCACCGGTGCGCATCATCCGAACCCGTACGGTGCCGAGCCACTCGGTTCCGGCGGAACCGGGCGGATCGCGCGGAGGGCCTTGCGTGAGGCTTCCATCACGGACTCCAGTGAGTTCGGCGGCCCTCCGGCTGGCGTGCCGTCCCCGAGCGGCAGCGCCCTCTCATCGTGGAACGGGCCGTCCGGCACCACCAGGGCCGTACGGGGCAAGGGATGGCGCCGTTCGGCCTCACACCGGGACCGTGATGACGGGGCAGTGGGCGTGGTGCAGCACTCCCTGGCTCACCGAGCCCAGCAGCAAGCCCGTGAAACCTCCGTGCCCGCGGGTTCCCACAACCAGACCCAGCGCGTGTTCCGAGGCTTCCGTCAGGACCCGCACCGGGTGGCCGAGGACGACCTCGTGGTGCAGCTCCACTCCCGGGTACCGCGCGGTCCGGCCCGCGACCGTCTCGGACAGCACCCGGCGGCACTCCCGCACCGCGGCGTCCTCGTCCAGGACACCGAGGAGCGGCGGATGCCACACGTACAGGGCCCTGAGGTTCGCTCCGCGCAGGGCCGCTTCCTCGAACGCCACGTCCACCGCCGCGGCCGCGTGCGGACTGCCGTCCACGCCGACGACGAAGTACGCGGGCTCCTGGGTGGTGTGCTCCGGCTCCGGAACGACGGTGACCGGGCAGGGAGCGTGGGCGGAGACAGGCAGCGCCACGGAGGCGGAGGTGAATATTTCGCGCCGGGTGCGCAGATGCCAGGAGCCCACCACGACCAGCGAGGCGTTCCGCGCCTCCTCCCGCAGAACCCACGCGGGCTCTCCTTCCGCCAGCACCGTCGACACGTCCACTGTCGGCCGCCGGGACTCGACGAAGGCGACCGCCTCCTTGAGTACCTCGGCACCCGCTTCGTGCAGCGTCCGGTTCCACTCCTCCCAGGACGGCCGTGCCTCGCCCGTGCGGTATCCACCCGTCGGCATACCCTGGGCGTGGACGAGCCGCACCGGCAGGCCACGGCGTTCCGCCTCGTCCGCGGCCCAGGCGAGTGCCAGCCGCTTCGAGGGATCGGGGTCGACACCCACGACGATCGGCTCACGCCCGTGCGCACTGCTCATGGCACCTCCAGCAGACTCCCCTGCCGCCGTCCTTTCGCTGCCTTCCAGCGTGACCCCAGCCGTCCGCAGCCGCCACGTCACGGCCTCGTGGGGGCTGATCTAGCGGTTCTCGGATTTGTGGTGCCGCAGGGTGGCTGAGGTGGATGGCTGCGCGATGTGCAGCCACTTGATGCGGGGCGGCGCAGCCTGGTGGAGCCTGGCAGGAGGGACACGGGGCAGCCGGCGGCGGGCCGGCTGGGCCCGCGGCGAATCATGGAGGTGTCGTGATGGACCCGGTCGTCGTGGGAGTGGACGGCTCGCCGTCGAGCCTCGACGCGGTGGAGGTCGCGGCCCGTGAGGCCGGACTGCGCGGCGTGGGACTGCGGCTGGTGCACGCCTTCGGGTGGCCGTCGATACATCTGCCGCCCGGCGGACCCCCGTGGAATCCGGCGATGGCAGGGGTGCGGGAGTTGGTGGACGGCACGCTGATCGAGGCTGAGGAGCGAGCCCGCAGAGCCGTACCGCAGGTGGATGTGACGCGCGCGGTCAACGTCGGCGAACCGCTGATGGTCCTGGAGATCGAGTCGCGGACCGCCTCGCTCGTCGTGGTCGGCAGCCGGGGCCTCGGGGCGTTCGGCAGCCTGCTGCTCGGCTCCACCGCCCTGCATCTGACCGCGCACGGCCGCTGTCCGGTGCTGGTGGTGCGCGGCCGGCCCGACCCGAGTGGTCCCGTGCTGCTGGCGGTTGACGGCTCGCCGGCGGGCGAGGCAGCCGTGGAGTTCGCCTTCGCCGAGGCGTTGCTTCGCGGCGTGGACCTGCTGGCGCTGCACGCCTGGAACACCCGGAGCGAGCGGGCTTACGAGGGCCCTGGTGATCCGCTGAACGCCGTGGTGGACATCGAGCGGCTCCGCCAGGAGGAGCAGCGGTTGTTGGACGAAACCGTGGCCCCGTGGCGGGAGCGTCGTCCCCGGCTCGTCGTCGAGCGGCGCCTGGTGCGTTCCCGTGTGCGCCCGTCCCTGATCGAGGCGAGCCGCGATGCGCAGCTCGTCGTGGTCGGCGCCCGCGGCCGTGGCGGCTTCACGGGCCTGCTGCTCGGCTCGGTCAGCCAGGCACTGTTGCACCACGCGCACTGCCCGGTCGCCGTCGTACGAGCCGGGGAGCGGCCATGACCGCCGGGTGGTGCGCGACGGATCCGGAGGCAGCTGTGCGCGGCGGATCTTCGGCCACGGCCGCGTACTGCGGCTTGGTCGTAACTGCCTCCTCCTCGGAGACGCAGCAGTTCCTTCTCATACGACTTGCGTGGCAAGTCCGCCGCCTTCTTGCCGGCCATGCCATCTCCACCGCCCGATGACATCCGGAGTCCTCATGCCCAAGGCCGAACACCAGGACGCCACCGTACTTTCCGACGACGAGCTGCGCACGCTGGACGCGCACTGGAGGGCCGCCAACTACCTTGCGGCGGGCCAGATCTACCTGATGTCCAACCCGCTGCTCACCGAGCCTCTGAGGTCCGAGCACATCAAGCCGCGGCTGCTGGGCCACTGGGGCACCTCGCCTGGCCTCAACCTCGTGTACACGCATCTCAACCGGGCGATCAAGGCCCGAGGGCTGGACGCGTTGTGCGTGTGGGGTCCGGGGCACGGTGGTCCGTCGATCCTGGCCAACTCGTGGCTGGAGGGCAGCTACAGCGAGACCTATCCGGACGTGTCGCGGGACGGGGAGGGCATGGCGCGGCTGTTCCGGCAGTTCTCCTTCCCCGGCGGTGTGCCCAGTCACGTGGCACCGGAGACGCCCGGCTCGATCCACGAGGGCGGTGAGCTCGGCTACTCGCTGGCGCACGCGTACGGCGCCGCCTTCGACAACCCGAACCTGCTGGTCGCCTGCGTGATCGGCGACGGCGAGGCGGAGACCGGACCGCTGGCCGCCGCCTGGCACTCCAACAAGTTTCTCGACCCCGCGCACGACGGCGCCGTCCTGCCGATCCTGCACCTCAACGGATACAAGATCGCCAATCCCACGGTGCTCTCCCGGATCCCGGAGGCCGAGCTCGACGAACTGCTGCGGGGATACGGTCACGTGCCGGTCCATGTGACCGGTGACGACCCGGTCAAGGTGCACCGGGCCATGGCGGCGGCGATGGACGACGCCCTGGGCCGCATCGCGGTGATGCAGCAGACCGCCCGCGAGGACGGCGTCACCGAGCGAGTGCACTGGCCGATGATCGTGCTGCGCACTCCGAAGGGCTGGACCGGTCCCGCCGAGGTGGACGGCGTGCCCGTCGAGGGAACGTGGCGCGCCCACCAGGTCCCGCTGGCGGGCGTCCGCGAAAACCCCGAGCACCTACGCCAGTTGGAAATTTGGCTGCGCTCGTACAAACCCCAGGAGCTCTTCGGCGCCGACGGCCGACCCGTGGCCGACGTGCTCGCTTGCATTCCCGAGGGCGCCAAGCGGCTGGGTGCCACCCCGCACGCCAACGGCGGCCTGCTCGTCCGGGACCTGCCCCTCGCACCGCTCCACGAGTTCGCCGTACCTGTCGACAAGCCGGGCACGACCCTGCACGAGCCGACCCGGGTCCTCGGCGACCTTCTGGCGCGGGTGATGAAGGACACCGGCGGACGGCGGGACTTCCGCCTTGTCGGCCCGGACGAGACCGCCTCCAACCGGCTCCAGGCCGTCTTCGACATCAGCGGAAAGGCGTGGCAGGCCGAACACCTGCCGGTCGACGAACACCTGGAGCATCACGGCCGGGTGATGGAGATCCTGTCGGAGCACACCTGCCAGGGCTGGCTGGAGGGCTACCTACTGACCGGCCGACACGGGATGTTCTCCTGCTACGAGGCATTCGTCCACATCGTCGACTCCATGGTCAACCAGCACATCAAGTGGCTGCGGACATCCCGGGAGTTGCCGTGGCGTGCGCCCATCGCCTCCCTCAACTACCTGCTCACCTCGCACGTGTGGCGCCAGGACCACAACGGCTTCTCCCACCAGGACCCCGGCTTCGTCGACCACGTCCTCAACAAGAGCCCCGAGGTCGTGCGCGTCTACCTGCCTCCGGACGCCAACACGCTGCTGTCGGTGGCGGACCACGTGCTGCGCAGCCGCGACTACGTCAATGTCGTCGTGGCCGGCAAGCAGCCCTGCTTCGACTTGCTGCCGATGGACGCTGCCCGCGCGCACTGTGCCCGGGGCGCCGGGATCTGGGAGTGGGCCGGCACGGAGAACGGCGGTGAACCCGATGTCGTCCTGGCCTGTGCCGGAGACGTGCCCACTTTGGAGGTGCTGGCCACCGCGCAGTTGCTGCGCCGGCACCTCCCGGACCTTGCCGTCCGCGTGGTGAACGTGGTCGACATGACCCGTCTGCTGCCCCGCGAGGAACACCCGCACGGCATGAGCGACTTCGAGTACGACGGCCTGTGCACCACCGACAAGCCGGTCATCTTCGCCTACCACGGCTACCCCTGGCTGATCCACCGCCTCGCCTACCGCCGCACCGGCCACAAGAACCTGCACGTTCGCGGCTACAAGGAGTCCGGCACCACGACCACACCCTTCGACATGGTCGTCCGCAACGACCTCGACCGCTACCGCCTGGTCATGGACGTCATCGACCGCGTCCCCGGCCTCGCGGTGCGCGCCGCCGCCGTACGCCAGCGGATGGCCGACGCCCGCACCCGCCACCACGCCTGGATCCGCGAGCACGGCACCGACCTGCCCGAGGTCGCCGACTGGACCTGGAACGCCTGACCGCCCCTCACCCCCGAAAGGAGCTCACCGCCATGACCGTACGCGGGGGCACCGACGGCATCGCCGCAGCTACCTGCGCGCCGCCCTCCACCGTGCCGAGGAAGGCACCCAGGAGGTCGATCGGGGCCCGTGCGGTTCGTCAGCAGCGGACCGCTCGACGCCTCGGCCTCCGAGCGGGACATCCCGCCCGACGCTCACGTACTGGCCCGCACGGGCCGCGGCGCCGGTCAGCTATCCGCCGGGCGGAGCAGGAAGGGCATACGCCAGGCGTCATGAGTTCCCCCGCCGTGCCGACGTGCGCGGCGGTGGTGGCGCGACGGGCGGACCGGTTCGGTGCGGGGATCCGCAACCGTCGTGCCCGGGCGTCTGGGGACCGGGCCGCCTCGCGGCGGATCAGGTCGGTCTCGCAGACCACTTCGACGAGCTTGTCGTCGTCCACGACGGGCAGCCCGCTGTTCCGAGGCCGGTCCAGCAGCCGCACGACGTCCATGAACGGCTCTACCGGCGCGCCTCGACGACGTCACAGGTCATCACTTCACCGACGATGCGGGCCATGCCGACCACCTCCTTGCTTGTCACCTGCTGTCACTCGTTCCCGTCTCGGGAAGCGCGGCCCGTCCGGCCTCCAGCCGTGCGACGGGGACGCGGAACGGCGAGCAGGAGACGTAGTCCAGTCCCGCGGCGTGGAAGAAGTGGACGGATTCGGGATCGCCGCCGTGCTCGCCGCAGACGCCGATCTTCAGGTCGGGGCGTGCGGCGCGGCCCTCGTCGACCGCGATCCGGACCAGTCGGCCCACTCCGTCGAGGTCCAGGGTCTCGAAGGGGGAGGTGGCGAAGATCCCCTTGTCGAGGTAGGTGGAGAAGAAGGCCGCCTCGACGTCGTCGCGGGAGAAGCCCCAGGTGGTCTGGGTGAGGTCGTTGGTGCCGAAGGAGAAGAACTCCGCCTCCTCGGCGATCCGGCCGGCGGTCAGCGCGGCCCGGGGCAGCTCGATCATGGTGCCGACCGGGCAGTGCACGAGGACGCCGGACTTGATGGAGACCTCGGCGAGGACTCGTTCCACTTCCTCGCGCTCGATGCGCAGTTCCTCGACGGTGCCGACCAGCGGCACCATGATCTCCGCCTCGGGGGAGCCCCCGGCCCTCGTGCGTTCCACGACCGCCTCGGCGACGGCCCGCACCTGCATGGCGACCAGTCCCGGCACGACCAGGCCCAGGCGGACACCGCGCAGACCGAGCATCGGGTTCTCCTCGTGCATCCGCTTGACGGCTTCGAGCAGCTCGGTGTCGTGCGGGTCAGGCACAGAGCCGTGTGCCTCGGTGGTGGCGATGCGCACGGCGAGGTCGGTGCGGTCGGGCAGGAATTCGTGCAGGGGAGGGTCGATGAGCCGGATAGTGACCGGCAGGCCGTCCATCGCCTCCAGGATGCCGGTGAAGTCCTTTCTCTGGAGCGGCAGCAGCGCGCTCAGTGCCCCCTCCCGCTCGGTCTCGTCGCGGGCCAGGATCATCGCCTCGACCAGCTTGCGGCGCTCGCCGAGGAACATGTGCTCGGTGCGGCACAGCCCGACGCCCTGTGCGCCGAACCGCCGGGCGCGGGCGGCATCCTCGGGGGTGTCGGCATTGGCCCGTACCTCCAGCCGCCGGGCGCCGTCGGCCCGTTCCATGGCGCGGGCCACGGCATCCACCAGTCCGGCGGACCGCTCACCCGTCTCGAAGTAGCGCATCACCGCGGAGTCGACGAGTGGAGCGGCGCCCAGGTACACAACGCCCTCCGAGCCGTCGACGGAGACGACCGTGCCCTCCTCCACGATGGTGTCGCCCACGGTGAAGCGCCGCGCCGCGGTGTCCACGGTGAGTGCCTCGGCGCCGCACACGCACACCGTGCCCATGCCGCGGGCGACCACGGCCGCGTGGCTGGTCTTGCCGCCGCGGCTGGTCAGAACCGCCTGTGCGGCGATCATGCCGGGCAGATCGTCAGGGGTGGTCTCCTGACGTACGAGGACGACCTTCTCGCCCGCGGCGGCCCGGCGGACGGCCTCGGCCGAGTCGAACACCGCAGCGCCCACGGCCGCGCCGGGCGAGGCAGGCAGGCCGTGCGCGAGCGCCTCGCCGACGGCCGCGGTGTCGAAGCGGGGGAACATCAGACGGGCGAGGCCGTCCCCGCTGACGCGGGCCAGGCCCTCGTCGGCGGTGATCAGGTTCTCGTCGGCCAGCTCGGCGGCGATGGCGAACGCGGCCTCGGCGGTGCGCTTGCCCACCCGGGTCTGCAGCATCCACAGCCGGCCGCGCTCGATGGTGAACTCGATGTCGCACAGGTCCCGATAGTGGGTCTCCAACGTCTGCAAGTGGCCGCGGAGTTGCTCGTAGGAGACGGGATCCAGCTCCCCCAGGGCGGTCAGTGCGACGGTGTTGCGGATGCCGGAGACGACGTCCTCGCCCTGCGCGTTCGCCAGGTAGTCGCCGTACAGGCCGGGCCGCCCCGTGGCCGGGTCGCGGGTGAAGGCGACGCCGCTGCCGGAGCCGGACCCGAGATTGCCGAAGACCATGGTCTGCACATTGACCGCGGTGCCCAGGTCGTCGGCGATGTGCTCGCGTCGGCGGTAGAGCCGGGCGCGCTCGCCGTTCCAGGACTCGAAGACGGCGAGGACGGCCCGGCGCAGCTGTTCGTCCGGGGACTGCGGGAAGTCCTCGCCGGTCTCCCGGCGGATCAGAGTCCTGTACGTTCCGACGAGCCCGGCCAGGTCTGCCGCGTCCAGGCCCAGGTCGTTCGCCGCGCCCCGGGCCCGTTTGAGGTCGGCCAGGGCGTTCTCGAACAGGGAGCCGTCGACACCCATCACCGTGGTGCCGAACATCTGCACGAGCCGACGGTAGGAATCCCAGGCGAAGCGTTCGTTCCCGGACACCTTCGCCAGGCCGAGGACGGAGCCGTCGTCAAGGCCGATGTCGAGGATCGTCTCCATCATGCCAGGCATGGAGAACCGTGCCCCGGAGCGGACGGACAGCAGCAGCGGGTCGTCGGGCTGCCCCAGCCGTCGTCCTGCGGCCTGCTCCAGAGCGGCCAGGTGCGCGGAGATCTCACGGCCCAGACCGTCCGGCTCGCTGCCGGTGGCCAGGAAGGCCCGGCAGGCGTCGGTGGTCACGGTGAAGCCTGGCGGGACCGGCAGGCCCATCCGGGTCATCTCGGCCAGGTTCGCGCCCTTGCCACCGAGCAGGTCGGCCTGGTCGCGGCCGCCTTCTGCGAAGTCGTACACGTAACGGACCATGACGCCGGGCTCCTCCGTCGGGCTTCGGGCCGACCGGGCACCGGGACCTCGACGCCAAGCTCGACCGGGACATCGGGGGTATCCATGGTGGACAGACCCGGCGCCTCCCGCCCCGCAGAGCCGATGCCCGTGTTCCTCCGGAGGGCGGTGGCCGCACCTCGTCCACGGCGGATGGGGTTCACCGCCCCGGTGCACCGGCTGTGGTCTCGCTGCCGGCGCGGAGATGATGTGTAACGTCGACGACACCGTCGACGCTTTCGGACAGGCGTACCGCGATGGGGATGAGGCTTTCCTGTGGCACGGTGCCGTCGAGTGTCACCCGTCCGTCGGCGACCCGGACGCTGACCTCGCCGGGTCGCAGGCCGAGGCTCCGGGTCATGACATCCGTGGTGATCTCCTCCTGGATGGCGATGTCTCGCCGCAGGAAGACGTGCAGCAGGTCATCGCGGCTGACGATGCCCACCAGCAGGCCGAGGTCGTCCACGACGGGCAGCCGTTTGACGTGGTGGCGGGCCATGGCACGGGCCGCTTCCACGACCGACCACTGCGGCCGCGCCGTGACGGCGGGGCTCGTCATCAGCTCCCCGGCGGTCAGCGCGTGCGCCTTGGCGCTCTCCGCCGGCAAGAGGTGCGCGGCGCTCAGGTGTCCGCCCGGATCCGCCTGGCTTTCCTGTCTGCGTAGCAGGTCGGCCTCCGACACCACGCCGATCGGGCGGCCTTGATCATCGACGACGGGTACCGCGGTGATGTCGTGCTCCGTGAGGTTCTGGACGATGTCCTTGAAGCCCATGTCACGCCGCACACTCACCACAGCCGTGGTCATGAGGTCTCCGACCAGTCGATGCAGCATTTCGCTCCCTCCTCACGTCCTCGCGGCACAGGTTCACTCTCCACTGTCCGCCCCTTGGAGAGCGCCTGCATTTCACGCGTTCCGGGAGTTGCCTCCGCCGAGCGGCACCGGCTCGTGCTTGCGGCCCGGCGCTTCAAGGGGCCGACTCGATCACCGGCGTCGTCATCGCCGTTGACGGCGTAACGGCAGAGAGCCCCCACGGCTGACACCTGGCGCTCGGCGTTGCCAGAGGTCTCGACAGCGGGGTCGTTCGGCTGTTGCGCAGGCGCGGGCGCAGGCGCGGGCGCTGGCCGCGCAGGGGGCGAGAACCGGCGATCTCGTCTGCCCGTCGTCACGGTCCCGGCCACTCCTGCCACGCGGGCTCACCCAAGAGCACACTACCGAGCAGGACCGGGTTACCGGTGTCAGCGGCTACGGGAATGTCGGGTGCTCGCGGTGGCTCCCGCCCGGTGCGCAGCCGGCGAGAGTTGGACCCGTGCAGGTGGCGTCGCCGCCGGGTTGCCGCAGGTCCCGCGTAGCGATTGCCCCGACGGCGGACGGCAGCAGTGCGTCCGTGACGCCGAGTGGGTCCGACACCACCGGCTTCCTGTATCGGCTCGGCTCACTCATGAGGGATGACGGCCACTGGGCAGCGCGCGTGGTGGACGGCGGCCTGGGCCACGGAGCCCAGTCGTGGTGCCGGGGCGTGGTGGCTGCGTCGGCCCACGATCAGGAGTTCGGCGCGCTCGGCGGCTGCTACGACGACCCTGGCGGGGCTGTCGAGGCGGATGTCGTCCGTCACGGCCAAGCCCGGGAACTTCTCGCACCAGGGGCGGAGGGCCTGCCTCAGGTGCTTCTGCGCGTCCTGGATGATCTCCCGGGTCACGGTGTGGTCCAGGCCCCAAGGGGCGTACGCGTGGATCGGGATGGCGCGGCCGTGAACGGCGCGGAGGGGCACGCCCCGAGCTGCTGCGGTGGTGAAGGCGAATTCGAGCAGGTCGTCGCACGGGCCGTGCAGCTTCAGCCCCACCACCACTGCGCCTGCCGCACCTGACTCAGGCGCCGAGGGGCCTTCTGCACGTTTGTCGGCGCGGACGAGGACCACGGGCCCCTCGGCGCTCGCCACGACGGACATGCTGATGTCACCGAGGAAGTAGCTCTCCACAGGAGTCAGGCCGCGCGAGCCGAGCACGAGCATCTCCGACTCGGACGCCGCTTGGATCAGTGCGTCCTGCGCGTCGTCGGCGACCAGGTTGCCCACGACGGTGAGGCCCGGGTGGTGTGCCTGGAGTTCTGTCCGGGCGTTGTGCACGAGCCGCTTCGCCCAGTAGTTCTGGTCGATTTCCGAGGGGACGGCGGTCGGTTCCGGCGCCAGTAGCGGCCACGCGTGCAGCAGGCGCAGGGTGAGTTTGCGCCGCTGGGCTTCGTCGGCGGCCCAGTGGGCAGCGGCGAGGCTCTCGGGTGAGCCGTCGAGGCCCACGGTGAGGACTCGTTCCATGGCGACTGCCTCCGTCTCGTACGAAGCTGGACAGGACGGTGAGTGTGGCCGCTGTCCGGACTGCTGCGGTTTCGGTGAGGGCCGTGCGGGCTGCCTGTGGTACGTAGTCGGCGCAGCGCATGAGCATCTGTGCCGACGCGTTGACCACGGCGCTTCTCCCTTGAGGAGTACCCCAGATCTCCTCGCGGCGCATGCGGCCCCGGAACGGCGGCGAACGGACGGACGTGAAGTCCGGCATGAGGAGGCGGAAGCAATGGCGGTTCCCCTGGTGGTCGGCATCGACGGGTCCGAGGCGAGCCTTGAGGCGGTGGACTGGGCTGCGGACGAGGCAGCCCGGCACGAGGTGCCGCTCCGTCTCCTGCACGCGGCCGCAGCGGGCCATGACGCGTCTGACCTGGTCGCCACAGCCTCGGAGCGAGCCGGCAAGAGTGCTCCTGGGGTACGACTGTCGAGTGAGGTGCTGTCCGAGGACGCGGCGTCCGCGCTGGTCGGCGCAGGACGCAACGCCCTCGCTCTGGTACTCGGGTCCAGAGGGCTCGGAGGTCTCGCCGGGATGCTCCTCGGCTCGGTCAGCCTGGCTGTGGCGGCCCGTGCCGACTGCCCGGTCGTCGTCGTGCGCGGCGGTGTGGAGCACCGGCACGGCCGGTTCGGGTGCGTCGTTGTCGGAGTCGAGGACGGGGAGGGCAGCGGTACGGCCGTGGACTTCGCGTCCCGCGAGGCCCAGGTGCGGCGCTGTCGGCTCCTGGCGGTGCACGCCTGGAGTGTCCCGGTAGGGAACCCTGGGCCTCCGGGACTGTCCGGCTACGCTCTCCAAGCCCTCGGTCGCCCGCCTGCCCAGGTGCTCGCCGACGCCTTGCGTGGCCCGGAACAGCGGTATCCGGACGTGCCGGTGAGCAGCGAGGTGGTCGAGGGCCCGGCACGGCGGGCGCTCCTGAATGCCGCGTCCGCTGCCGATCTGCTCGTCGTCGGAGCCCGCAGACGACATGGGCACGTCGGTCTGCAGCTGGGCCTGGTCAACCATGCGGTGCTGCATCACGCGCCGTGTCCGATCGCGGTCGTTCCGCAGATATGACCAGGTAGGGCCCGGACGGGGCTCAGTGTTACTTCGGTCGAGAGGCCGGTGAGAACTGTGCCCGACCACGTCGTGACCAGCGCCGACGCAGGCCCTTTCCCACCCTGGTGGCGGGGCCGCACTGCCTGACCTTCATTGCGCGCCCCCCCTCAGACGGAGTGGCGGACTCGCCGGTGAGTTGGGGCTCGACGTCCACGACGCCCTCCACCGCGCGCACGAGGCGCACGGCGACCGAGATGAGTGAGGTGTCGCGGATGTGTCCGCGGAGGGTGACGACTCCCTCGTGCACGTTCACGTGGATGGCGTGGCTGAAGGCCGGGAAGAGGTAGGACACCACGGTGCGGCGGACTTCCTCCTCGATGTCCTCGTCCGGCCGAAGGAAGATCTTCAGCAGGTCGGCACGGCTGACGATGCCCTGGAGCATGCCGATGTCGTCGACCACGGGCAGACGCTTGACGTGCCGGACGGCCATGATCCGGGCAGCCTGGGCCAGGGTGACCCCGGGGTGGACGGTGACAGCGGGGGTGCTCATGAGTTCTTCCGCCGTTGCTGCCCCCGCCTTGGCGACGTCGGACAGACGCCGGCGTTCCTCCAAGAGGCTCGGGTCGCTGTCATGGAACTCCTCCTTGGGCAGCAGATCGGCCTCGGAGACGACACCGATGACGCGACCTTCGCCCTCAAGGACGGGCACGGCACTGACTTTCCACTGCTCCATGGTCCGCACGATCTCTTTGAAGGGCGCGTCGCGTCCGACAGCCACGACCGTCTGAGTCATCACATCGCTCACGATGTGCGGGGTCTGCGGCACTTCGAAGCACCTCGTCTCGCCTCGTCAGGGAACCTCGCCCGCACCGTGGGGCGCGTACAGGTCGAGCAGCCGTACCCGGGCGGACCTGAGCCGGCGCGCGAGCACGCCGGAGACGTATGTACACAGTTCGTGATCCAGCCCCGGGTCCTTCGCGCACATCTCACGAACCGCCGCCGCGTCGAACTCGTAGGCGCGCACGGGGCTGTCGGCCTCGGCCCCCAGATGCCAGTGATGGGGAGGGACCAGCCAGGACCAGCCCAGCAGTCTTCCGGCAGCGAGGGTTTCGACAACCGCTGCCCCCCTGCCGGGCACTTGAAGGTCGAGAGCGACCGTGCCCGTGTGGATGATCCAGAAGCGGTCGGCCTTGCCGCCCTCGTTGAAGATGCGCTCGCCTGCCGCGAACGACACCTCATGAGCGAGCGACATGAGCTGTTCGCGGTGCTCCTTGGTCAGGGCGCCGAAAACGCCGGTCCTCGCAACCACGATGACCGTCCCTTCTCCGCGACCTCAAAGTGGAGACGGGCTCCTATCCGGTCACGGACGTCTCATCACGCGGCCGATGCGAAAGCCGTGGCGGGGTGTGGGACCCCCAGCGGTGTCTTACTCCCGGCCGCATGACTCCACCATCGCCGCAAACCGGCGTGGCGCAACCCGGGCGGAGGCACTCCGAGAGCCGAAGCGCGTGTCGCGGGGGGTTCAGGCCGGTGCGACGGTATTCACAGGGGACTCTCACCGTGGCTGGGCGGAAGGGCGGTGGGACGATGGAGCGCCCGCTGGTCGTGAGGGTCGACGGATCGGATTCCAGCCTGGAGGCCGTGGATGAGGCGGCGCGCCACGGACTGGCGGTGCGGCTTGTCCACGGCTCGCGGTGGGAGCGGTGCGAGCGACGCCTTCCCGCCTTCGGCACCGACGGCCCGTCCGGAGTGATCATGGCGGAGCGCGTCGCCGCGTCGGGCGCGGAACATGCGCGGCTGCGACACCCGGAGCTGAAGGTCTCCGGCGAGGCGTGGCTCGAGGACGCTGCGACCAGCACCTGGGGCGGGGACCTTGGGTGGCCGGATGCTCAAGTCCAGAGAGGCATTGAGGAGGCCCGCGATGACGGACGACGCACGCAGTCGACCCATGGTTCACGCCCTGCTCGCGGACGGCACGACTGTGTCCATCCGGGCCGTGACGCCGCGAGATCACGAACAGCTACAGAGGTTGTACGAGGAGATGTCCCCGGAGAACCTCCGGCTGCGTTTCTTCGCGGCGAGCCGGCGCTCCGCCGCGATGGCGGCCGACCGGGCCTGTGCACCGCCGCGCCCCGGATACCGGGCGCTGCTGGCCGAGACGCAAGGTCGGGTGATCGGCCTGGCCGAGTACGAGACCGGAGAGGACAGGGCGTCGGCCGAGATCTCCCTCGCCGTGGCTGAGGGACTGCACCACCGGGGCATCGGTACCCTCCTTGTCGAACATCTGGTCTCGGCTGCCCGCGCGGACGGAATCAGCACGTTCACCGCTGACGCGCTCAGCGAGAATCACGAAGTGCTCCGGCTCTTCGCCGATCTGGGACTGCGTACTGCCCGTCACTTCGAGGGCCCGGAGGTGCGCTGCACCGTCGAACTCGCGGAGGATGAGGCGTACCTGTCGACGGTGGAGACACGTGGCCGGGCTGCGGATGTGGCCAGCTTGATACCCCTGTTACGGCCGGACGCGATCGCGGTGGTCGGTGCCGGGCGCAGGCCCGGGTCGGTGGGACGGACTCTCCTGCACCATCTGCGTGCGGGCGGCTTCACAAGACGGCTGTTCGCCGTGAACCCGAAGGTCACGTCCATTCTCGGTGTGCCGTGCCATCCCTCGGTGAGCGCGCTGCCCAAGGTCCCCGATCTCGTGGTCCTCGCGGTGCCCGCAGCGGCGCTCCCCGCCACTGCGGAGGAGTGCGGCAGAGCAGGAGTGCGGGCACTCGTCGTCGTCTCCGCCGGACTCGACAAAGACCAGGCTCAGGCGCTGCTGACGGCGTGCCGGACGTACGGCATGCGGCTGGTGGGCCCCAACTGCCTCGGCATCTCCAACACCGACCCCGAACTCTCTCTCGACGCCACCTTCGCGGCCGCTCATCCGAGCCCCGGCACGGCAGGCGTCGCCGTGCAGTCCGGAGGGGTGGGCATCGCCCTGCTCGAGGGGCTGTCCCGCCTGGGGATCGGTGTCTCTTCCTTCGTTTCGCTCGGTGACAAGTACGACGTCAGCGGCAATGACATGCTCCAGTGGTGGGAGAGCGACGGCCGTACCGACCTCGCCCTGCTGCACCTGGAGTCGTTCGGCAACCCGCGGGCGTTCTCCCGCACTGCCCGGCGCGTGACCCGCCGGATGCCGGTGCTGACCGTCGATGCCGGCCGCACCGACGCGGGCCGGCGTGCCGCCGCCTCCCACACCGCGGCCGCCGCCACGCGGACCATGACGCGCCAGGCCCTGTTCACCCAGGCCGGCATCACTGCCACTCGGTCGGTGGGCGAACTCCTCGAAACGGCGGCTCTCATGCACTCCCAGCCACTCCCGGCAGGAGGCCGAGTCGCGATCGTCACCAATGCGGGCGGCGCGGGCGTCCTGGCCGCCGACGCCTGCGCCGAGGCGGGGCTCGATCTGCCGCCGCTCACCCCCGAGACGATGGACGCCTTGCTTGCCGTGTTGCCCGACGGAGCCGCCGTCGGCAACCCCTTGGACGCCACCGCCGCTGTTACGGAGGAGCAGCTCAGGGAGTGCGTGGACCGGATCAGGCGGCATCCGGGCGTCGATGCCGTACTCCTGGCCCTTGTTCCCACCGCGGTCGCCGAGGCGACCGGTGACGACCTGATCCGGGCTCTCACCGACGTTCCCGGGCCCCAGGCACGGCCGGTCGTCGCGGTACGGCTCGAACAGGACCTGCCCGTCAGGCTGCTGCCCGCCACGGACGGCGGAACCATCCCCTCGTACGCCGAACCCGGGGCGGCGGCAAGAGCGGTGGCGCACGCGGCCCGCCGTTCGGCGTGGCTGAGCCGCCCCGCGGGGACGATCCCGGCACTGGTCCAGGTCGATTCGGAGCGCGGGCACGCGGTCGCCGAGACGTACCTGGCGGCGCACGCGGACGGTGGCTGGCTCGACCCGCGCACCTGCGCCGAACTGCTCGCTCGCTACGGCATCCCGCAACTGCCCTGGGCCTGGGCCGAGACAGAGGACGACGCAGTTCTGGCAGCCGAGCGGCTGCGCGGTGCCGATGGCCGGGTGGTCCTGAAGGCACATTGGCCGGGCCTGCTCCACAAGAGTGAACAGCGCGCCGTTCATCTCGATCTGCAGGGCGACGCCCAAGTGCGTGCCGCCTTCCGGGACTTCGAGACCCGGTTCGCCGGGCTCATGACCGGAGTGGTGGTCCAGCCGCTCGCCGCGCGCGGCACCGAACTGTTCGCGGGCGTCGTGCAGGACCAAGTCTTCGGTCCGCTCGTCCTCTTCGGGCTCGGCGGCACCGCGACCGAGGTCCTTGCTGACCATGCCGCACGGCTCGCGCCGCTGACCGACCACGATGTGCACGACCTGATCACGGCACCGCGCTGCGCTCCGCTGTTGTTCGGCACGCACGGCGGCCGACCCGTCGACCTCGAAGGGCTCGAACAGCTGCTTCTGCGCCTGTCGCGGATGGCGAGCGACCTGCCACAGCTCGTCGAAGCCGACTTCAACCCCGTCCTGGCGACACCCGGCGAGGTCACCGTGGTCGACGCACGTGTACGCCTGCTGCCGCGTCGGGCCCAGGACCCTTATCTGCGTCGACTGCGCTGAGGAGGAAGGCACATGAAGCGGTGGTCGACATGAGGGCTGGCCTGCGAAGGCGGTGAGAGGAGGCGGACCATCATGCTGAGCAAGGTGCTGGTGGCGTACGGGACGACGAACGGGTCGACCGCGCAGATCGCGGAGGCCATTGCCGATGTCCTGCGTAAGGAGGGAGCGACGGTCGAGGCGATGCCCGCCCGGTCCGTGACGAATGTGGGATCGTACGACGCGGTGGTGGTCGGCGGCGGCCTGTACGCGGGACGATGGCACAAGGACGCGCGCCGCTTCGTCCGGCGGCACGCCCGCGAGCTCTCCCGGCGTCCGCTGTGGTTCTTCAGCAGCGGTCCGCTCGACGCTTCGGCCTCGGAACGCGACATCCCACCTGTTCCCGGCGTTCGCCGCGCCATGATCCGGCTCGACGTCCAGGAACACGTCACGTTCGGCGGTTGCCTCGAAGAGGGAGCGAAGGGATTCATCGCCCGGAAGATCGTCTCCTCCGGGAAGGGCGGGGACTTCCGCGACTTCGATCAGATCGAGGCGTGGGCAGCACGCATCGGCAGCGAACTGGTGAAGGAGTCGCCCAGGACCTGAATCGGACAGCTGGCACCCGTCGCCGGCCTCCAGTCCCTCGCCTGGTGACGAGGGCGTGGAGGGAAGGATACGAACCCGGTGCCGAGCGCCTTGGCCCTGGTCACTGTCTGGACTCGTGGATAGCGTCCACGAGTCTCTAGCGTCCGGCGCCGAAGGGCGGCGGTTCGGAGAAGGCGCGGGCGCTGTTCGGACATCGGGGTGCTCAGCCCGTGCACGATCGGGAGTGCGGCCACTGGCGCGGCGCTTACGCCCGATCTTCCGGAGTGGCCGCCTCCGAGCCGCCCAGGTCCAGGCGGAACGGTGGGTATTCGTCCGTCATCAGAGCGGCGTACGCGGTGACTCGCAGGACCCACCGGTTGAGGCCGATGATCAGGTCGAAGAGATCTTTCGGGTACTTCTCGGTGAAGGTCAGGATCACGGCCGCGATGACCGTCAGCAGGGCGATCAGGCCACCGGACCACCAGCCGAGGTGGGCGCCGCCGAGGAAGAAGCCGATGACCATGTAGTGCGGGATGGCCAGCAGCCACCACTTCACCAGCACCAGGCCGCGGGAGAGCCGCTCGGGGTAGGCGATGTCCAGCCGTGCGGGGTAGTCCGGTGCTTCGCCGAGGCTGAACGGGGGGTACCGGTCGGTGCCCAGGGCGTCGTACGCGTAGTAGGAGACCCGCCAACTCCAGCGCAGTACGCCCAGGTTGAAGTCGAACAGGGCGCGGGGGTAGCGCTCGGTGAACAGGATGGCGAAGAACGCGATCACGGTCACCACGGTGAAAGCGATCCAGAGGAAGAACAGCACCACGTAGTGCGGAATGGCCAGGAGCCACTTCACGAGCCACAGCCATCGGGACAGTGGCGAGTCGATGTGCGCGTTCACCTGGACCGGGCGATCGTGGAATCCCACCGGCGTCGTCATGGTGATCAGCTCCCTCTCCCCGGCGTGTGCCACGCCGGCGGGCTCATATGACCAGCCTGGCTGCTTCCGCCCTACCCCGCGAGGGCAGGCGGGTCCATTGCGGTGACCTGTCGGCATACGCAGCCGCCGGCTCGGGGTGCGCCTGCGCGGAGACGCGGAGACGGGGCGACGGTGTCGAACAGGCCGCACCGGGCTCACCCGGGTGGTCGGTCCGCAGCAGCCGCGCCCGTATCCGCATCATGTGGCCTTACGCCCCCACTGAGGTCCGGCCTGGTCCCACTCACGGCCCCATTGTTCGAACGCCCCTGGTCGAACCGTCACTGCGCGAGGCGTCCGGTGGCGTATGTCAGGCCACTGAAGGTGAGCGCGGCCCCGGTGCCGAAGAGGGCCGCTTCGAAGGCCGCCGCGCCCGCGGTCAGCGGCTCCGTGGTGAGCTGCCCGCGGCTGTTCAGCCAGATCACGACCTTCGATCCGGCCTGATGCTCGGAGTCGACCAGGGTCCGGCCTGTACGAGTGGAACCGTCCGACGCCATCCATCGGACTTGTGCCCGGACCCGCTCGGATGCCGCACCTTTCGCCGTCGGTACCGCTTCGGCCGTACCTTCCACGAGGACGGCTGGAACCGAGTGGCGCTCGCGCCGCAGTTGCGCGAAGGACTCATCGGCCGCGTGGGCCGCCCCCTCACGTCCAGCCTTGGGCGGTTCAGCCCCGCTGCGCAAGCGGTAGCCGGGGCCGCCATAACCGAGCGCGACGAAGCTGCCGTACTGCATGGTGCGGTGGGTCGCTCGGTCCGAAGGGCCCCGTCCGCTCAGGCGATGTGGACCCGTCTGCCCCTGCGGACGGAGGCCGTCAGGGGCAGGCTGGAAAGACGAGGTCACTCCGTTCGAAGGCGGCCGCCGTGGCGTCCCGCCATCAACGACGCCGGTGGTTCCCAGGGGCAGTGGATGTCCGCGCGTGCGGGCCCCGGTCGCTGTTGTGCCCCGCGACCAGCACCCGGAAGGTGCAGGAAGGGATCGTCATGAAAGCACTCGTGTTCCACGGCTCCGGCGAGTCCGCCTGGGAGGAGACCGAGGATCCCGGCCTCCAGGAGGCCACCGACGCGATCGTCCGGGTCGACGCCGTGACCATCTGCGGGACCGACCTGCACATTCTCAAGGGCGATGTGCCGGAGGTACGCCCCGGCACGGTGCTCGGGCACGAAGCCGTCGGTGAGATCGTCGAGGTGGGCAGCGACGTGCGCAGTGTCCGCCCCGGAGACCGCGTCCTGGTCTCGTGCATCACGGCGTGCGGCCGCTGCCGTTTCTGCCGGGAGGGGGCATACGGACAGTGCCGCGGCGGCGGAGGCTGGATCCTCGGCCATCTGATCAACGGCACCCAGGCCGAGTACGTCCGCGTGCCGCACGCTGATCTGTCCGTGTACCCGCTTCCCGGTGCGGTGGACAGCAAGGACGCCGTCCTGCTGGCCGACATCTTCCCCACCGCCTACGAGGTGGGTGTGCAGAACGGACGTGTACGGCCAGGAGACACCGTCGCCGTGGTCGGAGCGGGACCCATCGGGCTCGCCGCGATTGCCACCGCCCGGCTGTACACGCCCGAGAAGATCATTGCCGTGGACCTCGCGCGGTCCCGGCTGGAGGCCGCGCAGCGCCTGGGTGCCGATGCCGTGGCCGCCGCGGGCGAAGAAGCCGAGCAGCTGGTCGCCGACCTCACCGAAGGACTCGGAGCCGACGTGGTCATCGAAGCGGTCGGGGTGCCGGAAAGTTTCGAGACGTGCACGCGCATGGTGCGGCCCGGCGGGCATGTGGCCAACATCGGCGTGCACGGCAAGCCCGCGACACTGCACCTCGAAGACCTGTGGATCAAGAACGTGACGATCACCACCGGCCTGGTCGACACGCACTCCACTCCCATGTTGCTGCGCATGCTGGCCGCCGGCCGTCTGACTGCGGCGTCCATGGTCACCCATACTTTCCCGCAGGATCGTATGGAAGAGGCGTACGACGTCTTCTCACGGGCCGGCGACACCGGTGCGCTCAAGGTCGTCCTCGGCGGGGAGCAGCACGATGCCCTGACGATCCGGGCGTCATGACAGGAGGAAGTGAGGGCCGGCCGTGCGCTGCGGCGGCACTGCATTCTGCGGCTGCGCGACGGCCTTGCGGGGGCCGGTCTGGCGGCGGAACAGAGCGAGCACGAGGGCGCGGTCCGGCGGCGGTGGGCCGCCGGGCACGTGCACGGCGATAGCCGCCGACATCCTCCGCACAGCCCCTCCTGCGTTTTGGGGAGCTGGACGAGGCCACCCGCGTGATCGCCGAGCGTCCTACTCCACGGGCACAGAGTTCGTCCTGGACGGCGGCGCGACCACCGGCACTGCGGCTGTTCTGCCGTCCGTCAGTCGACGACAACGCCGGGCACGCCCGACCCGGCTGCGTGGGGCGGCGGGCGAGCCCGTCCGAGGAAAGAATGGCGGGACAGGCTGCATGCAGGACCTTCGGCCTGCGGACGCAGGCTTGCCGGCCCTGGCTCTCGTGCGGCTGCGATGACAGCGTGAACGGCGCGCCCGTCCAAGCGTCACCGGACGGGGCATGGCCGAGGGCATTACAGCGATGTCGAGCCCACTCGTTGCAGGGCGTTCCCCACGACGGCATGAGGTGGCAGGAGGAGCCATGAAGAACACCGCTGTACGCAACGAGGTGTTGGTCGGCATCGACCCGCGCGAGCAGTCCGTTCCGGCGCTCGCCTGGGCGGTCGACGAGGCTGTCCGCAGGCGGTTGTCCCTCCGGCTGGTGATGGCGGTACCGCCCCTGCCCGGCGGGCAGCACATCGACACACCCTGGCGTCGCACAATGCTCAGGGCCCAGGGCGAAGACGCGCTTTCTGAGGCGGTCGCCACGGTGCGGGCACTGCACGCGAAAGTACCTCTGACGACGGAACTGCTCGACGGCATGCCGTCGGCGGTGCTCTGCCAGAAGGCGGCGCAGGCCCAGATGATCGTCGTCGGTTCCCGTCGGCTCACTCGACCGGAGGAGCTCTTCAGCGCGGGCTCGGTGGCCGTGCCGGTCAGTGCCCAGGCGGACTGCCCGGTTGTTGTGGTCAGGGAGCCGGAGCACGCGGGTGAGCGGCATCCCCATCTCGTCGTGGGTGTCGACGGGAGCGAATCCTCCAGGGCCGCCGTGGAGTTCGCTGTAGAAGAGGCAGCGCTGCACGGCGCTGCCCTGCGGGCCGTGTGGGTGTGGCGGCGGCCCGTCGTGTCCTTCGGCGACGAAGCGGCGGGGCTTGAGGAACGGCGCCGGATCCTGTCCGAGACCGTGGCGGGATGGGCGGACAAGTATCCGGATGTGCAGATCACCCATGAAGTCCTGCGCGGCCACCCGGTGGAGCAACTGGCACTCGCTTCGGTCAGCGCCTTGGTGGTCGTCGTCGGCAGGCAGGGGCGCGGGGGGTACTCCGGCATGAGGCTGGGGTCGGTGGTTCATGGCCTGCTGCACCGAGCGGAGTGCCCGGTGATCACCGTGCCCGAGTCCCGGCACGGCTGAGCCGGAACTCGGACCGTCGAGTGAACCGGAACTGGACGGGAGAAGCCGTGTCACCTCACCGGACCGACACCGCTCCGGCGTCGGACGCGGGTGACACCGGGCTCAGCCATGAGGAGGCGGCGCGTCGCCTGACTCGGTACGGCCCCAACGAAGTGACCGCCGAACGCGCCGTTCCCCTGTACGCACGTGTGGCGGCGCAGCTCCGCGATCCGCTGATCATGGTGCTGCTCGCGGCCATCGCCCTGACCCTGGCGATCGGCGACCACGCCGACTCCGTTGTGATCGCCCTCGTCATCGTGGCGAATACGACCGTGGGCGTGGTGCAGGAGATCAGAGCAGATCAGGCGGTCGCCGCGCTGTCGGCGCTGTCGGCACCGAGCGCGCGTGTGCTCCGGGACGGCGCCGCGACGGAGGTGCCATCCTCGGCGGTGGTGCCGGGTGACGTCCTGTTGCTCGGCGAGGGCGACATCGTGCCTGCCGACGCTCGGCTCACGGATGCGTCGTCGCTTTTGATCGACGAGTCCATGCTGACCGGCGAGTCCGTGCCCGTCGACAAGGCTGTGCCGTCCCGCGGGCCGGACTCCTCCGGGCAACAGGAACGGGATGCCACTGAGCCCCAGCAGGACACCGGGGCATTGCGCGCCGGCACGATCGTGGTCCGGGGCAGAGGTGTGGCACTGGCGACGGCCACCGGGAAGGCCAGCGCGCTGGGAAGAATCGCCGAACTGCTGGACACGCGTCCCCAGACCACACCGCTGCAACACCGGCTGGCCGCACTGGGGCGGGTCCTCGCACTGGTCACGCTCGCCCTGTGTCTGCTGGTCTTCGCCCTGGGGCTCGTCCGTGGCACCGCCCCGGGGACGATGGCCGTGACGGCCATCAGTCTGGCTGTGGCCGCCGTACCCGAGTCGCTGCCCGCCGTGGTCACCCTGGCTCTGGCCCTCGGCGCACGGCGCATGGCCGTCCGGCACGCGCTGGTGCGCCGCTTGCCGGCCGTGGAGACTCTGGGGTCGGTGAGCGTGCTGGCGACCGACAAGACCGGCACGCTCACCGAAGGCCGCATGGTGGTCGAGCGTGTGTGGACGCCTCAGGGTGAGGCGGACCTCACCGGCTCCGGATACGAACCGGTCGGTGAGGTACGAGTCGACGGGCAACCGGCCGGCGGCCGCGAGCTCGCGGCTGTACGGGAACTGCTCACCGCTGCCGCCCTGTGCAACGACGCCGAGCTGCGGCCGCCGCATGGTGCGGAGAGCGGCTGGGCGGCACTCGGGGACCCCATGGAGGCTGCGCTCCTCACGGCCGCGGTCAAAGCCGGCTGCGAGGACCGCCGCACACTGCACCGGAGGTACCCGAGGACGGGCGAGGAGCCCTTCGACAGCCTCCGCAAAAGGATGACCACGCTGCATCGCACCCCGGACAGCGCCGTGCTCGTGTGCCTGAAAGGTGCCCCGGAATCAGTACTCGACCACGCCGTGCTGGAAGAGCCGGAACTGTTGGTCGACGTCGCCCGGCGGAACGCCGCACAGCTGGCCGCCCAGGGTTTCCGCGTCCTCGCCGTGGCGTCAGGTCTGCGAGACGGCACGCCCGGCCGGGCACGGGACGCCGAGACGGGCCTACGGCTCCTGGGCCTTGCAGCGCTCAGCGACCCGCCCAAGGAAGCCGCTGCCAGGACCCTCGCCGACTGCAGAGCCGCCGGCATCACCGCCGTACTGATCACGGGTGACCACCCCGCGACCGCGGAGGCGATCGCCGACCGGGTGGGGCTGCTCGATTTCGGTACGGCGCACGGCCGGGTGGTCACCGGCCAGGCAATGGCAGCCGGGGACGTGCCGGATCCCACGGAGGTACGGATCTTCGCGCGCACGGACCCCAAGCAGAAACTCGACATCGTCGAGGCGTGGCGGGCTCACGGACATGTCACGGCGATGACGGGCGACGGCGTCAACGACGGCCCGGCGCTGCGGCACGCGGACATCGGCGTCGCGATGGGCCGCCGGGGGACCGAAGTGGCGCGGCAGGCCGCCGATCTCGTCCTGACGGACGACGAGCTGTCGACCGTGGTGGCCGCGGTCGAAGAGGGCCGACGCGTCTACGACAACATCCGCCGCTTCCTGCTGTACGCGCTGGCCGGCGGCACAGCCGAGATCCTGGTGATGCTGCTCGGACCTCTGCTCGGCCTGTCTCTTCCCCTGCGCGCCGGACAGATCCTGTGGATCAACCTGCTGACGCACGGCCTGACCGGGGTCGCCATGGGCGCCGAGCCCGTGTCACCGGGAGCCATGCGCAGACCGCCGCGTCCCCCTGGCCAGCATGTGCTGGGCGACGGACTGTGGCAGCGGATGCTGTTCCTCGCGGCGGTGGTGACCGCGGGGTCCCTCACGGCGGGGCTCGCCGCACGCGCCATGGACCTGCCCTGGCAGAGCGTGCTGTTCTTGTCCCTGCTCGCGGCACAGCTCGGAGTCGTGCTCGGCCTGCGGGACCGCCTACTGACCCGGGAGAACCTGTTCCTGCCGGCGGCGGTCGCCGCCTCGGCCGGGCTCGCGGCCGCTGCCCTGTATGTGCCCTTCCTCCGCGCGGTGCTCAGTACGGTCGCGCTCGACTGGACAGAGATCGCCCTGGCGGTCGCAGCAGGTGGACTCGGCTATCTTGCCGCGCGTGTAGGCGGGCGCGGTCAAGGGCGGTGGTCGTCGACGTGAGGACGACGTGCGGTGAGGCGCTGCGAGCCAGCGGTGAGGGATCGACGTCGATAGGATCCTTGAGGTCACAGGTCAGGGGGCCGGACTCGCTCGGGACGGTTGGGGCGCCGACGGAGTCGTGGCCGGTGGGCGCTGGGACCGGACGTTCCTGCCGACCATTCCACCCTGCTCCAGCGGAAAGCGGTGGGCGGTGGTGGCGTCGCGGGCGAGGCACGTGATCTCGTTTCCACCGAACGGGTGTTGGTGTCTGCCTTGGAGGGCGTGCCCCGCCGCCCTTGGAGTGAGATGAGGTGCAAGCTGCCGGCATGCCCGATGACGAGGCGCACCTCACCCCTCCGGAGTCACTGCTGCAGGTGATCGACAACCTCTCGAAGTTCCATCGAGAGCATGAGGAGTACTACTCGCAAGCGCCTTTGCGGCAGGCGGGAGAGCTCCAGGCGCGGGCTCGGGCGCTGAAGTCACTGGCCGACAGGTGGACCGTGGTCGAGGCCGGTGGGCAGACGTCGCCGATTGCGTTCGCCGGCACGGATGACCTGAATGCGCCAGGGCTCGTAGCGGAGTCGGGAATCCTCTTCATGGAAGGGGAGGGCGAGCCTGCCGAACTCCAGAGGCTGAAGAGTGAAGTCGCCCTGCTCGCCGATGAGACCCAGCAGGGCGGTGACTGGCTGGCCCAGGCGATGGAGAACGCTTGGAGCATGGCGGGAAACTTGGCTGCCTATCCGGCCCTTGCCGACCTGCTGGGAGAGCGCCACCGGATCATCGCCAATGACTGGCAGTCGGCGGGTTTGCAGGCTCTGATCGCGCGACTGCTGCGCCGGGCCCTGGACCTGCTGGCCCAGGTCGACTTCTCGCCGACAGCACTTCGGGCCGACCTGCGAGGCGAGCGGACGGCTCCTGCCTACCTCTATTCGGCTTCCGAGCTGCTCGACAGGGCTGCCGACCTGATGGCGGAATCAGCAATTCTTGTGCATGAGAACGAGAGGCGCTGGCGCGTGTTCCGTGCCCGAGTTCGTGAGCTGCAATCCGAGTAGGCCGTGGCGACCGCGGTAATCCCATTCCCCAGTTTGGGACCGCGACTGTCCCGCAAGCTGAGCCGAAGCGCGACAGTTGGCGCATAGGCAGGCGGTTTGGCCACAGCACGCCGGCCGGGTCCGGACGCGCTTCATCGGCCTGCGACGTCGGCGTCCTTGTCGTCGGCCAGCATGATGGAGGCTGTGATGCGCTTGCCGACGGGCTCGCGGTGGATCTGAAAGGTCAGGGCTGCGGCCATGATGATCTCCAGACCGTGCTGTCCCACTCGGGCGGGGTCAGGAGGCAGGATTGTCGGTGGATCCGGGTTGCTGTCCCAGACGGCTACGTCCACGGAGCCGTCACGGACTTCAGCCACCGAATGGCAGGATCCTGCCGGTCGATGTTCCGTTGAAGTCGGGGTCGCGAGCACGCGTCGCTTACCAGCAGTCGCTGCTCTGCTGTCCCGTCAGCAGAGCAGCGATCTGGACTCATGGAGAATCGTGCACCAGCTTGTTCAGCGAGCGGTGGCGAGAATGAGGGCAAAGCCCGCGTTGGTGTCTGCCCAGAGCTGTTTCGTACGGAGACCCGCTTCAGTCATTTCTTCCTGGAGTCCGCCCTGGGTGAACTTCGCGCTCCGCTCGGTGACCCATTCCTCTCCGCGCGTGAAGTGTACTGCCAGATCAAGGCCTCGAATCTTGACGAGCTGCTCGACTCGGCTGCGCAGCCTCATTTCGATGTGACTTTCCGTGTCGTTCCACACCGATACGTGGTCGAAGGTATCCGGATCGAAGTCGGCGTTCAGTTCGCGGTTCAAGACGTGCAACAGATTCATGTCGAACGCAGCCGTGACGCCTTGAGCGTCATCGTAGGCGGCAGTCATTTCCTGCTCGGTCTTGACCAGGTCGGCGCCGATCAGCAGGAAGTCCTCGGGACGCATGATGTCTCGGAGCCCGCGGAGGAACGGGCCACGGGCGGGTCGCCGGAAATTCCCCAGCGTGCTGCCGAGGAAGGCGATGAGGCGTGCTCCGTCCTCGGGCAGCGTCGGCAGGACGAGGGGAGTCGTGAAGTCGGCGCGGAGGGCGTGCAGACGTATCCCCGGGTATTCCCGGACGAGTTGGGCGCTGGCCTGATGGAGGGCGTCCGCGCTGACGTCGACAGGGACGTAGTGCAGGCCGACCGGATCCAGTGCCTCGATGATCAGCTTGGACTTCGTTGAGCTCCCGGACCCGAGCTCGACGAGGCTGCGGGCTCCGGTCCGCACGGCGATGTCCTGGGCATGGAGTTGGAGCAATCCCAGTTCGGCTCGCCACAGCGGGTATTCCGGGAGCTGGGTGATCTCCTCGAAGAGTTCGCTGCCCCGGGCGTCGTAGAACCACGTGGGCGCCGTGGACTTCGGGGTGCGGGTCAGCCCGTCGCTGATGTCGGCGCGCAGTGCCTTGGCGTAGTGCTCGGCCTCGAGAGTGTCGGTGTAGCCATAGGCCCGGTTATCGGTCATGCGTGCCTCTCTTCGGTCGACGCCACATCGGCGGAGTGCCGGGATCGCAGTTTCCTTGTCGAGCGCGCAACGCCGGCAGCAGCGGGCACCCTCCCCATCACCGGGCCGCTGGGCGCCCGGGATGACCGACGGGACCGGAGCGCAGGCCGAGTCCTTCCGTTACCGATCCGGGTTCTCTGCCTGGGCCTGGGCACACAGGTGGGCGTTGCAGTGCGGACAACGGACAGGATGAACGCCCCACATAGCTCGGATGTCACCCCGGCCCCGTCGTCGTACGCGGCGACCAGCACCGCCTCGTCCTTGACCAGGTCCGTGCCCAGCAGCAGCGCGTCACCGGGCGCCAGCAGGGCCCGCACGGCGCCCAGGAAGGCGGCGCGCTCCCCGGGCACCAGATTGCCGATCGTGCCGCCCAGGAACACCACCAGCCGCGGCCCCGGGGTCTCGGGCAGCACGAGCCCGGCGGTGAAGTCGGCGATCAGGGCGTGCACGTTCAGCCCCGGCCGCTCGGCGACCAGTGCCTCGCCCGCCAGCCGCAGCGCGCTCTCGCTGACGTCGACCGGCACGTATGTGTGCAGGCCCGGCATCGCGTCCAGCAGGTGCCGGGTCTTGTCCGACGAGCCGGACCCCAGCTCGACCAGGGTGCGCGCGCCGCTCGCCGCGGCGATCTCCGCCGCCCGGCCGACCAGGATCTCGCGCTCGGCACGGGTCGGGTAGTACTCGGGCAACTCGGTGATCCGCTCGCACAGTTCGCTGCCGCGCGCGTCGTAGAACCACTTGGGCGGCAGTGTCTTCGGGGTGCGGGTCAGACCGTCCAGGACGTCGGCGCGCAGCGCCGCGTCCGTGGCGTCCTCCGGCAGGGTGCGGGTGAGAAGGAACGGGCTCACGCAGGGGGCTCCTTCGGATGTGCGGGTGACGGGTCGTGGTCGTGCGGGCCGGTGGCTTCCTCCGGCTCCTTGAGCGGGGTGAGCAGGACGTCCGTGCGGCTCGCCGCGAGCAGCGTGCGGTCCGGCACCTCCACCCAGTGCGGATCGTCGTCGTACGGCTCGGAGGCCACGACCGTGCCGAGGCCGGGCTCGGTGAGGTACCAGAGCGTGTCTCCCCAGGCCGTCGCGGCGATCGTCTCGCCGTCGGTCAGCAGCAGGTTGAGCCGCGACCCGGGGGCCGCCCGGGCGACCTCAAGGACCGTGTCGGCCAGGGCCTGGCCCTCCGTGTCGCCGGCCCGCAGCCGGTTCAGGACCAGGGCCCACACGAGCGCCGAGTCGTTGCGGGCCTCCATCGACAGCACCTCGACGGCGGGCAGCGAGGCCACGAGCGGCGCCAGGGACCGGGGCCACCCGGCGACCGCCCCGTTGTGGCTGAACAGCCACGGCCCGGACGAGAACGGTGCCGCAGCGGCCTCGTCGTCCGCGCCGGCCACCGTCGCGTCCCGTACGGCGGCCAGCAGTGCCCCGGTGCGGACCACCCGGGCGAGGTCCGCGAAGGACTGGTCGCCCCAGATCGGCCCGGCCCGCCGGTAGCGCCCCGGCACCGGGTCGCCCTCCGCGTACCAGCCGACCCCGAACCCGTCGGCGTTGACCGTCCCGTACCGCTGCCGCCGGGGTGCCCACGACTGCCGGAACAGACTGTGCGGCGGGTCCACCAGGACCCTGCCGAGCGGCAGGTCGGTGATGCCGAGACAGGCGATGTGCCGGCACATCAGACGGCCTCCGGGGAAGCGTCACGGGCCGTGCGGAATCCGCTGAAGATCTGCCGCCGGATCGGATAGTCCCAGTTGCGGAACGTCCCCCGGCACGCCACCTGGTCCACGGCGAACGAACCGCCGCGCAGCACCTTGTGCTCGGAGCCGAAGAACACCTCCGAGTACTCCTTGTACGGGAACGCCGTGAACCCCGGGTAGGGCAGGAAGTCGCTCGACGTCCACTCCCACACGTCACCGATCAACTGGCGTACGCCCAGCGGCGATTCCCCCGCCGGATAGCTGCCGGCCGGGGCCGGGCGCAGATGGCGCTGTCCGAGGTTGGCGTGTTCGGGCGCCGGGTCGGCGTCGCCCCACGGGTAGCGGGTCGAGCGGCCGGTGACCGGGTCGTGCCGGGCGGCCTTCTCCCACTCGACCTCGGTGGGCAGCCGGCGGCCCGCCCAGCGGGCGTACGCGTCCGCCTCGTACCAGCACACGTGCAGCACCGGCTCCTCGGCCGGCACGACCTCGGTGACGCCGAAGCGCCGCCGCAGCCATTGCCGGCCGTCGCGCCGCCAGAACAGGGGTGCGTGGATGCCGTGCGCGCGGATGTGGTCCCAGCCGTCGGCGGTCCACCAGCGCGCGTCGTCGTAGCCGCCGTCCGCGATGAACGCCTGGTACGCGCCGTTCGTCACCGGCGTGGTGTCGATGTGGAACGGCGGGACGATCCGCCGGTGCGCGGGCCGCTCGTTGTCCAGCGCCCACGGCTCGGTCGAGGTGCCCATGGTGAACTCACCGCCGGGCACCAGCACTTCGGACGGCCCGGTGAACAGCGGGGCGGGCTCGGGATCCGGCGCCGACAGCACGGCGGGCCCCTGCCGCAGCTGATGGGTGATCAGCATCGTCTCGTCGTGCTGCTGTTCGTGCTGAGCGATCATGCCGAAGGCGAAGCCTGCGTCGGTGAGCCGGGTGCCGTGGAAGTCGGCGCGCTCCAGCACGTCCAGCGCCCGTCCGCGCACCTCGCGCAGATACTGCCGGGCCTCCTCGGGCGGGAGCAGCGGCAGCGAGGGCCGTGCGGCACGCGGATGCTCGAAGGCGTCGTACAGGCCGTCGATCTCGGGCCGCATCGCCTCACGCCCGGCGACGTTGCGCAGCAGCCACAGCTCCTCCTGGTTGCCGATGTGGGCGAGGTCCCAGACCAGCGGGGACATCAACGGCGAGTGCTGCGCGGTGAGATCGGGTTCGTCGACGGCGGTGGTCAGGAGCGCGGTGCGGGCCCGGGCCGTGGTCAGGGCGGCCAGCGCGCGCTCCCGGAGTATCTCGGGGTCGGCGCCGACCGTGGGGGCCGGCGTCCGGGGTGCGGTCATGCGGGGATGTCCTTCCCGTGGAACAGGTCGAGCAGATCGTCGGCGGGGCAGCGGCCCCGGGCCACATAGCGGTCGGTGTACGCCGCGACCGCGTCCTGCACCTCGGCGCCCGCGCCGAGCCGGGGCAGGGCCTCGGCCGCCGCGGCGAAGCAGACGGCCGCCGCCTCGCGCAGGTCCGGATCGGCCAGACCGTCACGGGTGGCCGCCTCCCAGAGCGGATTGCGCGGTGGCGGTTGCGAACCCGCCCGCTCCGCGAGCGGCTTGACGGTCCGGTACGCGGTCTCGGCGGCCTCCGGGTCCTCGAAGAGGGCCGTGGTCACGGCGAGCGGCACGATCCACCCGTCCTCGCCGGGCTGGGCGTCGATCATGCGCAGCTCCAGATGGCCGCGCGGGCGCACCGGCGGGAACAGGGTCGTCAGGTGGTAGTCGAGGTCGGCGCGGCTAGGCGGGGTGTCCGATCTGGTCCACTCCCGGAACGTCATCGCCCCGGGGACGCCCCAGGGGCCCTCGTCGGCTCGTACGCACATCACCGGCGCGTCCAGCACCAGCCGGGCCCAGGCCTCGCGGGGATCGCCGTCGAGGGCCGGCGCGGTCGTCCGGCCCGGGTCCATCGCCGCCCACAGCGCCTGCCGGGTCGAACGCCGGCCGGTCACCCTGCCCCGCGCCAGCGGGGAGTGCGCGAACGACGCGACCAGGACGGCACCGAGCTGGTGCGCCAGCCACCAGCGCCGCCGGTGGCCGAGGGGGCCGGGCTCCTCGTACCCGGCGTCGAGGCACACCTGCACCGACGCGGTGGAGCACATCATGGCCAGCCCCTCGGGCCCGAAGCGCTGGAGGTAGATCTCCATCGCGTCGTACCGGGGCTCGTGGAGGTAGCGGGTCGGGGGGTTCCAGGGTTCGTGGCCGTAGCCGCTGATGCCGAGGTCCGCCTCGCGCAGGGTGGCGCGTACGGCGGCGAGGTCGGCCGAGACGGACCCGACGCACTCCGTCAGGGAGGCGGCCGGTGCCGAGCTGAGCTCCAGCTGGCCACCGGGCTCGACGGTCAGCGGGGAGTTCAGGGGCAGGGTCCGCAGTGCGGCGTAGGCCGCTTCGAGTCGTGCGGGTGTTGCCGGAAGCCGCGGGTCACGCAGCTCGTGGACGTGCCATTCCAGTTCGACACCCAGGGTCCGGGGTGGACCGGTCTTGAAGCAGATGCCCCGAACCAGGGCTTCCACCTCCGCCTCGGTGACCGGGGAGCGTCGCTCCGTACAGTCACTCAGCGCATCTGACATGTCGGGATCCTCCTGATATGCCAATCTCGTCGGCCGGGCTCCCGGTCCGCACCCGATGAGGTGGGACCGGTGGCGCTCGTCCCACCCAAACCCGCACGCCGCGTTCGCACAAGGGGACACATCGTGGCAATGCGGATCGGCGATCCCCGTTCACGGGATCTTCCGGCACGCCTTCCCTTTCCGTGCCGGACCATTCACACGAGGAAACTCCGTTGCGGTCACTCAACAGCATCGCCCAGGATGCGCCCATGAGCACGACGGGGGAGGACGCGGCGCCTGCGCCGCACACGGGGACGGCGCCATGAGCGCCCGTCTGCGAGGAATCGCGCGCGAGACCGAGGAGATCGTCGCGGCCGGGCGCTATCGCGCGCCCTCCGGCCACGAGGTCCCCCTCGCGGACGCGGTGGCCGCCGCACGGGCCGGTACCCGCCTGTACGGCCCGGACCCGGTGCGGACACCTCCGGTCCGCCCGGTGCCCTCGACCGTCGAGGTCACCGGCGAGAGCAGCCTGGAAGCCGCCCGCCGACTGCGGGCGGTCGACGCCGGCCCGGTCGCGGTCCACAACTTCTCCTCCGCCCGTAATCCCGGCGGCGGCTATCTGAACGGCGCCCAGGCCCAGGAGGAGGCCCTCTGCCGGGCCTCCGCGCTCTACACCTGCGTCCGGGAGGCTCCCGCCTTCTACGCCCACCACCGCGCCCACCGGGACCCGTTCTACACGGACCGCGTCATCCACTCACCCGCCGTCCCCGTCTTCCGGGACGACCGCGGCGCACTCCTCGACACCCCGTACACGGCCGGTTTCCTGACGTCCGCGGCCCCGAACGCCTCCGTCGTCCTGCGGACGGCCCCGGAGCGCGCCGCCGAGCTGCCCCGGGCCCTGGCCGCCCGGGCGGAACGCGTCCTGGAGACGGCGGTGGCGCACGGCTACCGCCGGCTGGTCCTGGGCGCCTGGGGCTGCGGGGTGTTCGGCAACGATCCCGTGCAGGTGGCGGCGGCGTTCCGGGCCCTGCTCATGGACGGTGGCAGGTTCGAGGGTGCGTTCGCGCACGTCGTGTTCGGGGTGCTGGACCGCACCAGGGGAGCGGCGGTCCGCGGCGCGTTCGAACGGGAGCTCGGCTCCGGCGCCTGAGAGGCGGCCTACCGCCAGCCGTACCGTTCCCGCAACCGCAGCACCACGGAGTTGAACCGCATCCGGTCCAGCGCGCAGGCCTCGCGCCGCATCCCTGCCTCGTGCAGCCGCAGCACCCGGTCCACGTCCACCCAGGAATCCCGCCCCGACCGGTCCCACGGCCCGCTCCCGATCGGCACCCACTCCCGGTCGCCGTCGTGCCGCTTGCTCGACAACTGCACGGCGAGCAGGGTCCCCCCGGCCTCCCGGGCCACGACGAGCACCGGCCGGTCCTTGCCCCGCCCGTCGTTCTCCTCGAACGGCACCCAGGTCCAGACGATCTCGCCGGGATCCGGATCCCCGTCATGCGCGGGCGCGTACTCGGTGCGCACCCGTCCGACATCGCGGGGATCGGCCTCGGTGGTGGCGGTGGGCCCGTAGCGCCCCGGCACGTCCTGCTCGGCGAAGGAAGTCACAGCGCACACGCTAACCCGCGCCCCAGCAGGAGCGCGGGTCAGCCGGCCGACGGGCCGCCGTCGACCGTCGCGGTGCTACGACTCCCTGTCGACCTGCACCTTCTCCACGGCCACCTTCTCCACGGGCACCCCGTTGACCCCCGCGGAGCCTCCGGGGGACGCCCCGTTCTGGTTCATCGAGGACAACAGCTGCCGGGCCAGGCCCAGCCCCGTCCCACCCATGGTGAGGGCCTTGGCGAACATGTCCGCCATCCCGTCGGCCCCGTTGAGCAGCACCATGTTGTCGACATTGCCGAACGCGGACGCGCCCGCCTGCACGATCTCCGGCCACTGTTCGGCCAGTTGCTGCGCGATCACCGCCTCCTGGTTCTCGGCCAGCGCCGCGGCCCGCGCCTTGATTCCCTCGGCCTCGGCGAGCCCCTTCGCGCGCGTCGCCTCGGCGGCGGCGATGCCCTTGGCCTGCCGGGCGGCCGCCTCCGCCTCACCGGTCAGCTGGGTCGCGGTCGCCTCGGCGGCGGCCGCCAGCTCGGTCTCCTTGGCCTTGGCCTGTGCGGCGGAGATACGGGCGTCACGCTCGGCCTCGGCGAGCGTCCGCTTCTCGTACGCCTTGGCGTCGGCCGGCTTGCGGACGTCGGCCTGGAGCTGCTGCTCGCGCCGTGCCGCCGCCAGTTCCGCGACCCGTGTCTCCTGGACGACGACCTCCTGCAGGGCCGCCGCCTCGGCCAGCGGACCGGCCTGCTTGGCCTTCGCAGAGGCGTTGTCCCGCTCGGCCTGGTAGCCGGCCTGGAGGATCTCGCTGTCCCGGGTGGCCTCCGCCATGCGCGCCGCGGCCTGCTGCTCGGCCTCGGTGGCGAGCCGGTTGGCCTCGGCCTGCGCGATCCGGGCGTCCCGCTGGACGGCCGCCGCGTGCGGCATGGCCAGGTTCTTGATGTAACCGGTCGGGTCCTCGATCTCGTGGATCTGCAGCGAGTCGACGATCAGACCCAGTTTCTCCATCTCCGTGCCGCACGCGGCCCGGGTCTGGCCGGTCAGCTTCTCGCGGTCCCGGATCATGTCCTCGACCGTCAACCCGCCCACGATGGACCGCAGATGACCGGCGAACACGTTGTGCACCCGCTCCGAGACCCGCTTCTGCTGGCCGAGGAAGCGGCGCGCCGCGTTGGCGATGGACACGAAGTCGTCGCCCACCTTGAAGATGACGACACCCCGGATCTTCAGCGGAATGCCCTGGAACGTCACGCACTCCACGGCCAGTTCGGTCTGGTTCAGATCGAGGGAGAGCTTGCGCACCGCCTGCATGCCGGGCAGTACGAGGGTGCCGCGCCCGGTGACGATACGGAAGTTCATGCCCTCCGTCAGGCCCTCCATCTTGTGCTTGGAACCGGAGATGATCAGAGCCTCGTTCGGTTCTGCGACACGCCACATGAGCTTGAAGAGACTGATCAGTACCACTGCGACCGCGACGGCCGCCCCCGCGATGATGCCGACGAACATCGGCCCACCCCCTCTGGTCAGGTGCCCTGACGGCACCGAACGTCGGGAGTGTCCCGCGCGATCCGGCGGCGGTACAGGGCGCGAGGGACCGTTGTTGCAGTCCTGATGCGAACCGGTTCCCGAAGCCCGACAGACCACGCCGGGACGGCCCGACGGACCGTCAACTGTCGTACGCGGCCGACACGTAGACAGTCCGGGGCGGCAGGTACTCCATCACCATCACGAGCGTCCCCGGCGCGATCCGGTCCTTCGCGGAGGCGGGGTAGGCGAGAAAGTGCTCGGCGCCGCCCCGTACCCGGACGATCACCTCGCCGACGAGCCCGGGACCGACCGCACCGGTCACCCGTCCCATCAGCCCGACCATCGACGCTTCGTCCATGGTCACAGCGTACGGGTCGCGGGCCGGGCGCCGAACCCGCCCGCCCGCGCCCGCGCGCTCAGAGCGCGGGGGAGTCCGCGGTGCTCCGGCGCGGCGGCCACCGCTCGTGCCAGCGCTGGTCCGCCTCCAACTGCGCGGCCAGCGACAGCAGAAGGGGCTCGCTGTCCGCCGGGCCGAGCAACTGCGCGCCCACCGGCAGCACGTCGTCCACGAACCCCGCCGGTACGTTGACGCCGGGCCAGCCCAGCACGTTCCACGGCCACGCGTACGGGCAGGCCGCGATCATCGCGCGGTCGGTGCCGAGCCCGCCGAGGTTCAGCATGGAGCCGATGCGCGGCGGCGGAGCGGCGGTCGTCGGCGCCAACAGCACGTCGTACGACCGGAAGAGCGCGCCGATCCGCCGGTGCAGGGCGAACTCGGCGCGCCGGGCCAGCCGCAGGGGCGCCCCGCCGAGCAGCCGGCCGAGGCGGGCGGCCTCCAGGGTGCGCGGGTCGAGGAGGTCCTGCTCGGTGACGGCGCCCACGCGTTCGGCGATGCCGGCGGTGGCGCGCGGGATGAAGGTCAGCCCGATCTGTCCGTACCGGGGCTCCGCCTCCTCCACCACGTGCCCGAGCCCGGCGAGCCGTTCCGCCACGGCCCGCACCCGCTCCCGCACCCGGGGGTCGAGCCGCGCGGGCAGGGCGGTGAAGGGCGGCTTCAGGGACAGCGCGATCCTGAGCCGTCCCGGGTCCCTGCCGACGGCCGCGGAGGCGTCGACGGGGGCCGGCCGGTGCAGGTCGCCCTCGTGGTTGCCGCTCGCCGCGTCCAGCAGGAGCGCCGCGTCGGCCACCGTACGGGCGAGGGTGCCGTTGACGGTGATGCCCTGGAAGGACTCCGCGTGCGGCCAGGTGGAGATGCGGCCCCGCTGGGGCTTGATGCCGACGAGATGCGTCCAGGAGGCGGGGATGCGCACCGATCCGGCGCCGTCCGAGCCCAGCGCGGCCGGGACGATCCCCGCGGCCACGGCCGCCGCGGAGCCGCCGGAGGAACCGCCCGGGGTGTGGTCAGGGTGCCAGGGGTTGCGGGTGGCTCCGAAGGCCGGCCCCTCCGTGAACGGCCACTGCCCCAGCTCGCACGTGTTGGTCTTGCCGACGACGATCGCCCCGGCCGCGCGCAGCCGCCGTACGGCCTCGCCGTCCTCCGGCAGCGAGGGGAACTCGCCCCGGCAGCCGAACGCGGTCGGCTCGCCCGCCACGTCCATGTCGTCCTTCACCGCCACCGGCACACCGAGCAGCGGCCGCCGCCCGCCCTGCGCCAGCTCCCTGTCCGCGGCGTCGGCCTCGGTCAGCGCCGCCTCGGCCCGCACTCGCCGGAACGCGTTCACGGTCGGCTGGCTCGCCTCGATCCGGGCGAGCACGCCCTCGACGAGCGCCCGCGACGTCACCTCACCGGCGGCCAGCGCCCGAGCACACTCCACGAGACCCGGCGCACGGTCGACACCCATACGGAACACCTCCGGAAGCAGGATTTCTACCGAACGGTAATGTCCGCGCGGGCGCGGCGGTACAGCGTGGACGACTTGCCTGACGAGGGCGGCGATTCGTGCGGGCGCCCGGTGGGCTCAGCCGCCGCCGCGCACCAGGTGCCGCATGGTGAGGGCCAGATGGAGCCGGAGCCGCCCCTGGGGCGTGCGGACCGGCCAGCCGAGCAGGGCCTCCGCGTGGGTCAGACGGTCCTGGAGGGTGGAGTGATGGACGTTGACGCCGGTGGCCGCCGCCCGCAGGCTCGCGGTCGTGGCGACCGCGTGGAGCGTGGCGAGCATCCAGGGCGCGTCGGCCGCGGCCCGCTCCAGGTCCCGTACGTCCGGCGGCGGTTCGGCCCCCGGCGCGATCAACCGGGCGAGCAGCGCGATCCCGCCGAGGTCGTCGGCGTGGACCACACGCTCACCGGGGTCCTGCGCGGTGCCCTCGGCGGTGAACCGCAACGCCGTCCGCGCGCCGGCCCACGAGCCGGGCAGCCCCAGTACCGGCACCTCGGGCCCGACACCGACCCGCCCGGCGGGCAGCTCGTCCTCGCCGACCCGGACCCCGCGCACTCGCAGGATGCGGGGGCGGCCGCCCAGCGGGGCGAGAGCGCGGGCAGGCGTCGCGGGGTCGTCCAGGCCGAGGCGCCGGGCCGCGTGCAGCCGGGCCCGCTCGCCTGCGGAGGCGTCCAGGACGGTCTCCACCAGCGCCGGGTCGTCGGCGGGGGAGAGGGGCGCCCGGCCCCGGGTCCGGTCCAGCACCACCCGCAGCGCCCCGGCGGCCCGCTCCAGGATGACCGCGTCCACCACGCTCGGCTCACCGCCCCCGGCCCGCTCCAGCCACAGCGCGGGCGCACCGCCCGGCACGAGCGCGGCGGACGGCCACGCCGGGTCCGGCGCGGGGCCGGTGTCCTGGCGGCGGCCGTCGGGCTCCACCCGCACGCGCACGTGCCGCTCCGCGTCGGCCAGCCGCGCGGGACACCCGGCCAGCACGGCCGCGCCGCGCACCAGCGCCTCCAGCCCGGCCCGCGCCTCGGCCAGCGTGTCGAAGTACGCGATGACCCGCACGGCGGCCCCGGCATCCGGATCCACCGCGGTCAGCCGCCCCGCCAGCTCTTTCATACGCCTCATAGTGCGCCATGGCTCCGCCGGGCGGGGAGAACGGTTCGTCCGCGAGCCCGGTGGCGGGCCTGAAAAGCACGGGGCGCAGCTCCTGCTTTTCAGGGGCGCGGGGAACTGCGCGACCAGCCCCCACCGGACGGACGCCTGGGGGCGAAGGGGCGCAGGAGGGTGGGAAGGGTAGGGGCGGCGGGGCGAAGAAGCCCCGCGCCCCCGCGCTCCCGCACCCGCCCCTCACTCCCCGAGCAACCGCCGAACCCATCGCACGTGCGCCTCCCGGCACTCCCGCGACACCGCCGCCTGGGGCGCGAACCCGTCGAACCCGTGAAACCCCCCCGGGCCACACATGCAACTCCGCGACCCCACCCGCCTGCCACAACCGCGTCGCGTACGCGACGACCTCGTCCCGGAACGTCTCCGCCGACCCCACGTCCAGAACGCCGGAGGCAACCCGCTCAGATCCTCCGCCCGCGTCGGCGCCGCGTACTCCGACACCCCGGCCCCGCCCCGCCGCTCCCCGAGCAGCGCCGTCCACCCCGTCTCGTTGGCCGTCCGGTCCCACACCCCCCGCCCCGCCATCTGGTGGGCGGACGGCGTGTCGTTGCGGTCGTCGAGCATCGGGCACAGCAGCATCTGCCCGATCGGCCGGGGTCCCTTCCGGTCCCGCGTGAGCAGCGCCAGCGCGGCGGTCAGCCCGCCACCCGCACTCGCCCCCGCGAGGACGATCCGCTCGGCGTCACCGCCGATCTCGTCCGCGTGCGCGGCCGTCCACAGCAGACCCGCGTAGACGTCCTCGACGGGCGCCGGGTGCGGGTGCTCCGGCGCCAGCCGGTACTCCACGGACACCACGACCGCGCCCACCTCCCGCGCCCACGCCAGCGGCGCGTCCACCCCGACCCGGTTGTTGCCGACGATCATGCCGCCGCCGTGCACGTGGTAGATCACCGGCAGCGGGGCCGCGGTCGTGGGAGCGGCCGGGCGGCAGATGAGCAGCGAGACCTCCGGCTCTCCCGCGGGCCCCGGCACCAGCCGGTCCTCGACCTCGAAGAACCCGTCCATGGTCAGGTCGAGCTGGGCCAGCAGCGCGATGCCGGGCCCCTGGCGCATCGCCGGGATGTCGTCCATGGTCAGCCCGCGCGGCACCAGGTCCTTGATCGTCTCCAGGGCCGCCGCGAGCTCCGGATCGAACGGGGGCGGGGTCAGGGTCATGGTCTCTCCTCGTGCGGGTTCCGCGTCCACGCCGCGCACCGCGACGCGTGCCGGCGGTGCGTACCGCGACGGGTGCCAACGGTTCGTACCGTGATGATGAGCGCGCCGGCAAGCGGGCGGACGCCGTCGTACGGCGGTGGTTGCCCGCCATCCGGTGGGTGGTCCGCGGGTCGCCCGCAGCGGCGCGGCCGACGGACGTACCGCCGGTGTCCGCACCCGCGTCGAACACATAGTTCGCGCCATAGCTTTCGCGGCGCGGCACCCGGTGTCGCACCCCGTGCCGGCGGTCACGGGACCGGCGGCACGAGCGCCCGCGCCCACCCCGAGAGAACCGGTCGCGCGGCCTTGGCCAGGCACGCGACCGTTCACCGGCCGCCGAACCTGACCAGCGGATCGGCCATCGCCGTCGGCGGAACCGCGATCTGCCGCCGCGTCACCCGCGGGCCGCGGCACCGGGCGAGAGCCGGTCGCCCGCGCGCCGGCCCGGGGTGGAGGGCAGGCCACGCGTCTGCTCGGGTTCGCGGCCGACACTCACGTGTGGAGGTGGCGTGAAATGGCTGCACGGTTGAACAGATTTCGAACACATTCGCCAAACTGCCCAGCCACAAAGATCGGTGGTCCGAACCCGGGCCTCGCACGGCCGACGGTCCCCCGGCCGGAACGACCTTCACCGCTTCTGCAAGGATGCCCTCCTCATGGTGCAGATACCGAAAGAGCCCGCCTCGCCCTCGCCCCTGCAGCGATCCGTGCCCACGAGCGCCGACGTGGCACGGCTCGCGGGTGTCTCACGCGCGACGGTCAGCTACGTCCTCAACAACACCAGCGCCGTCCGCATCAGCGAGCCGACCCGCCGCCGGGTCCACGAGGCGGCCAAGGAGCTCGGCTACGTACCCCACGCGGCGGCTCGCAGTCTGCGCGCCGGCCACAGCCGCCTGGTCCTGATGCCCACGCCGAACGTTCCGGTCGGCCCGCTCTACAGCCAGTTCATCAACGAGATCCAATGGGCCCTCAGCCGGCTCGACTACACCGTCGTGCAGCACGGCGGCATCGGTCTGCGCGGCGACGACGCCGCCCGGGCCTGGGCGGAGCTGCGTCCGGTCGCGGTCATCGTGCCCGGCGTCGGTCTCGGCCCGCAGGGCGTGGCGGTGCTCAAGCGCTCCGGCGCCAAGGCCGTCGTCACCCTGACCCCCGAACCCGTCGAGGGCGCCCACGCGTTGATCCTGGACCACGCGGGCGTCGGCCACAGCGCGGGCCGGCACCTGGTCGAGAGCGGCCGCCGCCGCATCGGCGTCGTCGTACCGGAGGAGCCCGGCTTCGGGGTCTTCTCCCAGCCCCGCCTGGCCGGTGTACGGCGCGCGGTCCAGGGCACCGAGGCCACGGTCACCGAGCTGCCGCTCGCCTACGACGAGGCCGCCGCCGCCCGGCTCGCCCGCGACTGGCGCTCCCTCGGTCTGGACGCGGTGTTCGCGTACAACGACGAATACGCGATGCTGGTGATGCGGGCCCTCCAGGACGAGGGCATCGGCATCCCCGGGGAGACGGCCGTGGTCGGGGCCGACGACCTGATGCTCGGCCGGCTGCTGCGGCCGCGCCTGAGCACCGTCCATCTGGAACTGCCGTCCGGACGTCACCTCGCGGAACTGGTCGACCGCGTGGTGCGCGACCCCGCGTCGGTCCCCACCACCCACGACGTCCTGGGCGCCAGGGTCGTCCACCGCGAGTCGAGCTGACCGGGCCCCGGCGGTCACCGGCCCCGCCGGCCGGCCCGATGGCGTGTCCGGGACGAACTCGCCGCGCGTCCCGCCGACGACGAAGCCTCCGGCGTACTGCCCTCGCGCGCCCTCATCGAGCTGTACACCGATCGGCGCGGCACAACTCCTCGACCGGGAACCGGGGGCGAGCCTCGACCGGGTCCGGCGGGCGGCGCGTTTCGGTGACGACCCGACCCGGATGCCGCACACCCGGCCCGGCGGTGGCGTCCACTGCACGGGGCTGCCGCGGACCTGGTGAACCGGCCTGATCGTCAGCCGTTCTGCTCGGCCTGGGCCTGCTGCTCGGCGACGGCCTTGCGTACCTCGTCCATGTCCAGCTTCCGCGCCTGCCCGATGACGTCGGTCAGCGCGGCCTCGGGCAGCGCGCCCGGCTGCGCGAACACGGCGACCTGGTCACGGACGATCATCAGCGTCGGGATCGACTGGATGCCGAAGGCCTGCGCCAGCTCCGGCTGCGCCTCCGTGTCGACCTTGCCGAACACCAGGTCCGGGTTCTCGTCGGCGGCCTTCTCGTAGACCGGGGCGAACTGCCGGCAGGGCCCGCACCAGGACGCCCAGAAGTCGATGAGAACGAACTCGTTCTCGGTGACCGTCCGGTCGAAGTTCTCCTTGGTCAGCTCCACGGTGCTGCTCATGGCGTGCATCCCTCTTCCTGGTCTCGGTGCTCGGGGGCGAGCCGCACACGACAACGCCACCCCGTCGTGGCGTATTCCGCGCGCCTACCCGTTTGGCCACCGCGCACACCAGCAACCAGACTGACCCCATGACGGATACGGAGAACACCGAAGGCACAGCGGGCGACGCGACACCGGCCGAGTACGACGTGGTGGTGCTCGGTGCCGGACCCGTGGGGGAGAACGTCGCCGACCGCACCCGCGCGGCCGGCCTGTCCACCGCGATCGTGGAGAGCGAACTGGTCGGCGGCGAGTGCTCGTACTGGGCGTGCATGCCGAGCAAGGCCCTCCTGCGCCCCGCGATCGCCCGCGCCGACGCCCGCCGCGTTCCCGGGCTGCGCCACCTGGTCGAGGGCCCGCTGGACACCGCCGAGGTGCTCGCCCGCCGCGACTACGAGACCGGGCACTGGAAGGACGACGGCCAGGTCGGCTGGCTGGAGAGCGTCGGGGCGGTGCTGTACCGCGGCCACGCGCGCCTGGCCGGACCCCGCCGGGTCCTCGTGGACGTCCCCGACGGCGGGCGTCAGGTCCTCACCGCCCGGCACGCGGTGGTGGTCTCCACCGGCAGCCGCGCCCTCCTGCCCGACCTGCCGGGACTCGCGCAGGTAGGGCCCTGGACCAGTCGCGAGGCCACCAGCGCGCAAACGGCCCCCGGCCGGCTGATCGTCGTCGGCGGCGGGGTGGTGGCCGTCGAGATGGCCACCGCCTGGCGGTCGCTCGGCTCCGAGGTCACCGTCCTCGTACGCGGCAAGGGCCTGCTGCCCCGCATGGAACCCTTCGCCGGTGAACTGATCGCCGAGGCGCTCGCCGAGTCGGGCGTGGACGTGCGGACGGGGACGTCGGTGACGGCCGTCTCCCGCGAGAACGGGACCGTGGTGGCCCTCACGGACACCGGCGACCGGCTGGAGGCCGACGAGATCCTCTTCGCCACCGGCCGCGCCCCGCGCACCGACGACCTCGGCCTCGACACCGTCGGCCTGGAGCCCGGCTCGTGGCTGCCGGTCGACGACAGCCTTCGGGTGACGGGCACCGACTGGCTGTACGCGGTCGGGGACGTCAACCACCGGGCGCTCCTCACCCACCAGGGCAAGTACCAGGCCCGGATCGCCGGGGCCGCCATCGCCGCCCGCGCGGGCGGGGTCCCGCTCCTGGAGAGCGACGCCTGGGGCGCCCACGCGGCCACCGCCGACCATGCCGCCGTCCCCCAGGTCGTCTTCACCGACCCCGAGGCCGCCGCCGTCGGCCTCTCCCTCGCCGAGGCGGAACAGGCCGGCCACCGCGTCCGCGCGGTCGACGTCGAGTTCTCCTCCGTCGCGGGGGCGGGCCTGTACGCCGACGGCTACCGGGGACGTGCCCGCATGGTCGTCGACCTGGACCGCGAGATCCTGCGCGGTGTCACCTTCGTCGGCCCGGCCGTCGGTGAGCTGATCCACTCCGCCACCGTCGCCGTCGTCGGCGAGGTGCCGGTCGACCGGCTCTGGCACGCGGTGCCCTCGTACCCGACGCTCGGCGAGGTGTGGCTGCGGCTGCTGGAGGCGTACCGGGGCTGAGTGCCGCCGTGGGCCGGTCCGGGTGTTCAGTCGGGCAGCAGGAAGCCCAGCGCCCGGGCGGCCCGGACCGGAGTCGGGTCGTTCCACCGGTCGGCCATCGCCTGGTTGGACGACAGCGACCGCAGCTCGGCGTGGTCGAGGTAGAGCGTGCCGTTCAGATGGTCCGTCTCGTGCTGGACGATACGGGCCGGCCAGCCCGAGAACTCCTCGTCCACCGCCCCTCCCCGCTCGTCGAGCGCCCGCAGCCGCACCTTGGCGTGCCGGGCCACCACGGCCTGCCAGCCCGGCACGCTCAGGCAGCCCTCGAAGAACGCGTCCCGGAACGGCCCCACGGCCTCGTACGCGGGATTGACCAGGACGCGGAACGGCTGCGGGACCCGGTCCCGGGCGAGCCGTACCTCCTCCGGGACCGGGGCGGGGTCCTCGATCACCGCGATCCGCAGGGGCACCCCCACCTGGGGCGCGGCGAGGCCGACACCGGGCGCCGCGTGCATGGTGGCGCGCAGGGCGGCCACGAAGCGGTCCAGGAGGGCCGGGCCGAGCTGCCCGTCGAAGGGCTCGGCGGTGCGGCGCAGCACCGGGTCGCCCGCGGCGACGATCGGCAGCGGCCCCTCGTGGGCGAGGAGTTCCTCGACCCGGTCGCTCAGGGGGCGGGAGTCGGCGCGGTCAGGTTCGGAAGGCATCGGGCCAGGATGCCAACCGCCGTCGTGCGGCGCGAGGCGGCTCACGCGAAGGCCCGTCCGCTCCGGGAGGGGCGGGCTGCGACGAGTGAATGTGACCCGCATCACGCGAGAGGCCGGGAACTCGGGGCCCGCACGATCCGACTACTGGACCGCCACGTCGTCCCCGCATCCCGGAGCATCCGCCGATGACCATCGCCCCCTCGACCGAGACGGACGAGTCCCGCGAACCCGTCGCCAAGCCCGACGGCACCACGAGGGGCTGGGCCTCGCTCAGGCCGCTCGTGCTGCGGCTGCACTTCTACGCGGGCGTCCTCGTCGCCCCGTTCCTGCTGGTCGCCGCCCTGACCGGCGGACTGTACGCCGCCTCGTTCTCGATCGAGGAGATCGTCTACGCGGACCGGACCACCGTCGCCGAGGTGGGCGACAAGAAGCTGCCGATATCCGAGCAGATCGCCGCCGCCCGCAAGGCGCACCCCGAGGGCGCCGTCTCCGCCGTGCGCCCCTCGCCGGAGGACGACGCGACGACCCGGGTGATGCTGACGGGCGTGGAGGGCATCGACGAGGCCAACACGCTCGCGGTGTTCGTCGACCCGTACACCGCCGAGGTGCGCGGCGCCCTGGAGCAGTACGGCTCGACCGGCGCGCTGCCGGTGCGGACCTGGATCGACAAGTTCCACGCCAACCTCCAGCTCGGCGAGCCGGGCCGCCTCTACAGCGAACTCGCGGCCAGCTGGCTGTGGGTCATCTCGGGCGGCGGCCTCGTGCTCTGGTTCGCCCGCCGCCGCACCCAGCGCAAGGTGCGCGGCACCAGCGGCCGACGCCGCACGCTCGGCCTGCACGGCACGGTCGGCGTCTGGGCCGCCGCCGGGTTCTTCTTCCTCTCGGCGACGGGCCTGACCTGGTCGACCTACGCGGGCGCCAACATCGAGGTCCTGCGCACCGAACTGCATCAGGCGACCCCGGCGATCTCGGCCGCCGCCGGTGACCACGGCGACCACGGCGACGGCTCGGCCGAGGGCGGGGCCGCTCCGGAGGGCGACCTGGACAAGATCCTCGCCGCCGCACGGGCCAAGGGCCTCGGCGACCCGGTGGAGATCGTGCCGCCCGCCGACGCGTCCTCCGCGTACGTGGTCAGGCAGGTCCAGCGCAGCTGGCCCACCAAGCAGGACGCGGTGGCCGTGGACCCGGCGACCTCGGAGGTCACCGACACCCTCCGCTTCGCCGACTTCCCGGTCCTCGCCAAGCTCTCCCGCTGGGGCATCGACGGTCACACCGGCGTGCTGTTCGGGCTGGCCAACCAGCTCCTGCTGATGGCCCTGGCGGCCTCCCTGGTCGTCCTGATCCTCTGGGGCTACCGGATGTGGTGGCAGCGCGGCCGCGCCTCGTCGTTCGGCCGCCCGATCCCACGCGGGGCCTGGCAGCAGGTGCCGCCGCAGATTCTGGTCCCGGCCCTCGCGGTCATCGCCGTGCTCGGCTACTTCGTCCCCCTCCTCGGCATCCCGCTCGCCGCGTTCATCGCGGTGGACGTCGTCCTGGGCGAGATCGCGCACCGGCGAGGCACGCGGTCGTACGGCGGCCGGGCCGAGGCGAAGCAGGGCGACCGGGCGGAGGCGAAGTAGGGCGGCCGGAGGGAAGTGCGACGCGGCCCTCTCCGGGGAGGCGAAGCGCCGTGAGGGGGCGCGTCCGGACCGGACACGCCCCCTCACCGCGTGTGCACGCGTACCCGTAGGTGTTCCGCGCCCCCTACGGCTGCGCGAAGTCGCCCGCGAGCGCCGAGGCGATCCGCAGGTGGGACTCCGCCTCCTGGTGCCGGGACTGCCGCTCCAGTGTGCGGCCCAGCATCAGCCGGGCGTACTGCTCCACCGGGTCCCGCTCGACGAGAACGCGCAACTCTGCCTCGGCACGTCGCAGTTGGGCCGAGTGGTAGTAGGCGCGGGCCAGCAGCAGCCGCGGACCGGTCTGCTCCGGGACCTCCTCGACCAGAGGGCCGAGGACGCGCGCCGCGGCCGCGTAGTCCTTGGCGTCGAAGAACATCCTGGCGCGCTCCCAGCGCTCGGCGGGTGTTCCGTGGTCGTAGTACGTCGTGTCCACCGGTGCCTCCTTCGACGCGCACAACCCCCGCCTGCTGTTGAATATTCCACTACTTCGTGCGGGTGCCGCGCGAGGGCCGCAGGCCCTTGCCGACGGGCGGACGGCTGACGGGGGCGGCCGGACGGGACTAGGTTGTGCGGCATGAGCAATCTTGATCGCGAAGCGGTGCCCGCGGTGTGCGGCGGCCGGGGTTTCGTGGTGGCCGAGCCGGTGCGTGAACTCCTCAGCCCCCGCCGGGTGAAGCTCGGCGAGTCCACGGAGGTGCGGCGGCTGCTGCCCAACCTGGGCCGCCGCATGGTGGGCGCCTGGGCCTTCGTCGATCACTACGGTCCCGACGACATCGCCGACGAGCCCGGTATGCAGGTGCCGCCGCACCCGCACATGGGCCTGCAGACGGTCAGCTGGCTGCACCAGGGCGAGGTGCTGCACCGCGACTCCACGGGCAGCCTGCAGACGATCCGTCCGCGCGAGCTGGGTCTGATGACCTCCGGACGGGCCATCAGCCACTCGGAGGAGAGCCCGCGCTCGCATGCCCGCTACCTGCACGGTGCCCAGCTCTGGGTCGCCCTGCCGGACAGCCACCGGCACACCGACCCGCGCTTCGAGCACCACGCCGAACTGCCGGTCGTCACGGCCCCCGGCCTGAGCGCCACCCTCATCCTCGGCTCCCTGGACGGCGCGACCTCGCCCGGCACGACCTTCACGCCGATCGTCGGCGCCGACCTCACGCTGGCCCCCGGCGCCGACGTGCGCCTCCCGCTCGAACCCGACTTCGAGTACGCCGTCCTCTCCATGGCCGGCGAGGCCCACGTCGACGGCGTCCCCGTCCTCCCCGGTTCCATGCTCTACCTCGGCTGCGGCCGCACCGAACTCCCCCTGCGCACCGACACGGACGCCTCCCTCATGCTCCTCGGCGGCGAGCCCTTCGAGGAGGAGCTGATCATGTTCTGGAACTGGATCGGACGGTCGCAGGAGGAGATCGCACAGGCGCGTCGGGACTGGATGGAAGGGTCGCGGTTCGGGGAGGTGAAGGGGTACGACGGGGATCCGCTGCCGGCCCCCGAGCTGCCGCCGACACCTCTGAAGCCACGGAGAAGGGTCCGTTGACCTGCGGAAATCGCTGACGCGTCGTGATGGGTGGGTGAGCTGTCCTGCGGTGCTACCTCCCGCGCTTCGACCGATCACGGGAGGGTGGCAGCGCTGGCTGCAGGCCCGCTGTGGAGGGCTGGGTGAGCCCACAGTCTGGCCGTGTGTGGGCAGCTGTGGCAGGACTCTTGCTCACTCAATGCCAACTTTTCTGATGAACCGTCAGATGCCGGCGTCTTTCTTTGCCGCCGCTTCGTGGCACGCGGCGGTCTCTGTAGGTTCGGAACGGCGGCGGCCGAATGCTGACCTTGCGGGCGGTTGAGCCGTGCCTCGGCGAGAATGTTCGGCTTCACCCGTCGTTTTGTGGAAGATCGACAAGTGGCGGCTGGCCGTGGTGATGAGTGCCCTGGTCTTGCTCCGCTGAGGGCGATGGTGTTTCAGGGGGTCAGCGGGTTTTTCGTCTGCTGGTGGTACACGCCTGACCTCGCTCCTGACCTGCGACAAAGGGTGGAGACGTCGAGTGCCAGGCTGATTCGGTCCGCACCTGGTATCACGGCGAGGCAGACATCGCTCGTCGTCTCACGCACTATCACACCGGCCTCACCAACTGTGCTCGCTTCGTGGAATTCGCCGCGGGGATGTGGGGGCTGACCATCCGGCCGGAGTTCCATCTCGCGAAGGACGGGAAATGCGCTTAGTGATGTTGTCGGCTCGGACGCCGGCGGCGTCCTGGGTGACGTCGAAGCGCACCCGACCGCCCGCGACCAGCAGGCGCTCCGCGTCGCCGTGCACCGCCGAACTGTGGGCGACGGCATCCAAGCCGTCGCCTCCTGGGCGATGGCGCCCAGGCCCTGCTCCGGATCGAACCACTTCACCACACCGCTCGGCACAGGCGCCCCCAGCTCTTGCCCCTCCCGATGGGAGCACCCAGCATCTGCCCGCGCACGATCGGTGACAACCGGCGCGGGTCCTGGCGTGCGAGGCAGGTACCCCGCGTCCGTCCCCGGCATCACCACCCCGTCCGAAGCGACCGGCAGTCAGGACGTGCTGCCGAAAGTGCGGGGTGGTCGGCTTTCCGATCGCGCTGGGTGGTGCGGGGACACCTTCGCGGAGGGCGGCGGCTGGGTGGGGTGCCGGCAAGCCGGGCATGCCTCGTGACACCCCTCGGGCGCCACGACGGTCCCTATTCATGGCACGTCTCTCAGTCGCGGGCGACATTGATCATGTCGAAGCCCGCCAGGTGACTCCCGAACTCACTTCGAAATGACACCCACGGCAGCCACGCTCCTCCCGGCTGACCGCGATGCATGGTTTCCAGAGCGGAGGCCAGGACGTGGGGATCGTGATGGCCCTTGTAGACCGCGGGCGGCCGCTTGTCGAGCTTGAGGAGCTGGGCCACCGCTGTCCAGGCGGTGCGTACGGAGTACTCGACGGTGAAGACGACGTCGTCGGGCACCTCGGCGAACTGGCCGATGAAGGCGAGGTTGACCGATCCCTTGGGCACGACGTGGGGCCGGTCGTCGCGGCGGCGGGCCAGGAACTGGCTGGTGATGTACGGCATGAGGCAGGGCACGACGGTGGAGGTCTCCAGGACACGGGCTGCTGTCGGCGCGTCGAAGGGCAGGTGGTGCAGGACCTCTTCGAGGATCTCCCGGCCGGAACACATCGTCATCGGCTTGGGGGTGTGGTTGCCCGCTCGGCCGGGGAACAGGCCGTAGCCCCACCAGACCGCGACGTCCTCCGGCTGGTCGCGGTAGACGGGCTGACGGTTGGCGACGATGGTGAGCAGCCAGTTGGAGTCGGTGAACGTCATCAAGCCGCCCTTGCCGGTCTCGCGGCCGCTGAACTCCTCCAGCGCTTTGAGGAAGGCAGGATCCTTGGTGGTGACGGTGAACGATTCCCAGCGGGACTCCTTGACGTGCTTGTCGAAGGCGTCCGGGTTGCCGAAGTCGTCACGCCCGCGTGCCAGCCGGTGCCAGAGCAACCAGGCGTCCGAGCGATGTGGAGCCGGTGGCGGTGCGGCGGTGTGCGAGCCGAGGCTGGAGGCGTCGGTCATGGAGCCGTTGGTCACCAGGACCAGGTCTTCAGGGGCTACCTCGATCTGCTCGTCACGGCCGCTATGGGACAGGTGGATGCGCTCAACCCTCGTACTCCTGCGGCCCGGTGCGAGTGCGAGGTCGGTGACGTGGCAGCCGGTGTGGATGGTGACGCCCCGTTCGTGGAGCCAGGCGGTCAGGGGGCGCACGATGGAGTCGTGTTGGTTGTAGCGGGTGCGGTGGATGCCTGACATAGAGGCGAATTCGGGGAAGAGGTGGATGAAGCGCCTGAGGTAGCGGCGGAACTCGATGGCGCTGTGCCAGGGCTGGAAGGCGAACGTGGTGCACCACATGAACCAGAAGTTCGTGGTGAAGAAGTGCTCGCCGAAGCAGTCGGTGATGCGCTTGCCGTCCAGGTGTCCCTCGGGGGCGGCCAGGCATCGGACCAGATCCAGTCGGTCGCGTTCGGAGAATCCCATCGAGCGGGTGTCGACGATCTTCCCGTCGCCGTCGACGAGGCGTGCGATGTCGTCCCAGGAGAAGTCCTCGTGTCCGGTTAGGATCTCCTGCTTCACCGACACCGAGGGGTCGTCGAGGGTGGGAATGCCGGACAGCAGGTCGTACGTGCAGCGGTACTCGGCCTCGAACATCCGCCCGCCGCGCATGGTGTAGCCGGCGTCGGCCGTGCCGCCCGCGTCGAGGCTGCCGCCGATGTTCCGCTGCTCCTCGAAGAGATGGATGTCCGCTCCGTCGAATCCGCCGTCCCGGATCAGGAACGTGGCCGCGGCGAGCGCCGCGATACCGCTGCCCACCAGATACGCCTTCGCCATCACACAACTCCTCGTCATCGCCCGTCGATCGGGAACCGCACAACACCAGCGTTTCCTGCGCCTGCGAGCGCTGTCAGTGGGCCGTTGGTCACCCGTCTGGTCCGAACGGCCCGGGATGTGGGCTCCCATGCACAGGCGCGGGGAAGCACAGATGCCCGGTCGGTGGACCGTCACCGACCGGGCTGTACTCACCGCGGGCTCACCCCGGGTAAGAGTCCGCCGCGCTGCCGCTGACTTCGGCAGGGCGTGGCTCAGCCGCCCCGCCGCGCCACGGCGGTGCCGGTGCGTGGTGGCCGTGGTGCCCGGCGTGGACCGCCTTGTCGGTCTGGCGGCGCAGCCGGTCTTGGAGCTGGTCGACGACCTCTCGGCCGGTGGCCTCTTCGGCGAGCACGACCACTTCACGCCGCCCGACGTGCAGGGCGGCCGTCGCCGACCAGGGACGGTCCGCGTGGTGGGCGGCTGCTCTCGTGATCCGCACCTCGCCGGTGACGGGTGGCAGCCCCGGCCGGTCCACGACGGCGTCGATCTTCGTGCGGGCGTAGGCCAGGGTGTCCTCGTCCACCTCTCCGTCCGAGCGCAGCAGCACGGTGGGAGTGGTGGCCTGGGTGTCCTTGCTGGTCATGTCGGTTCCTCCTGGAAGTACGGTGGGATGTCCGACGGCGTTCAGGCCGCCGGGCCGGGCAGCCACAGGTCGGGGCCGAAGACCTCGTAGCGGATGCGTTGTGCCGGAACCCCGGCGCGCAGCAGCTGTCCGCGGACGTCGCGCATGAACGGGAGCGGGCCGCACAGGAATACCGTGGCGCCGTCGGGCAGTTCGATGCCGTCGAGGCTCATCAGACCCTCGCGGGCGTCGGGTTCCTCCGGGCCGGGGCGCTCGTACCAGAAGACCGCGCGGGCGCCCGGCAGTTGCTCGACCAGCTCGCCCGTCTCGGTGCGCAGGGCGTGGTCGGTGGGGGAGCGGTCGGCGTGCAGGACCAGCACCGGGCGGATCGAGCCGAGGGCGGTGAGGTGGGCCAGGATGCTGGTCATGGGGGTGCCGCCGATGCCCGCGGAGACCAGTACGACCGGAGTGGTGGCGTCGGCCGGGTCGTCGAGGAAGACGTCGCCGAAGGGAGCGGAGAGCGTCAGTTCGTCGCCCTCGTGGACCTGGTTGTGCAGCAGGTTGGAGACCTCGCCGTCCGGCGCGTCGGCCGTGCCGGCGACCCGCTTGACGGTGATGCGCCGCAGATCCCCGCCCGGGTCGGAGGACAGGCTGTACTGCCGCGGTTGGCGGACCCCGTCGGCCATCAGGACCCGCACGCTCACGTACTGGCCCGCCCGCGCCCGCGGCGCCGGTTCGCCGTCGGCGGGGCGCAGCACGAAAGACACCACGTCCGGTGTCTCGGTACGGCGCTCGACGACCGTCCACTTCCGCCAGACCTGGCCGGGCTCAACGCCCGCGTCCTGGTACAGGCGGGCCTCACGGCCGATCAGGGCGCCGGCCATCAGCCAGTAGACCTCGTCCCAGGCGGCCGCGACCTCCGGGGTGACCGCGTCGCCGAGTACCTCCGCTATCGCGCCGAACAGGTACTTGTGCACGATCGTGTACTGGTCGTCGGTGACGCCGACCGCGGCGTGTTTGTGCGCGATGCGGTCCAGCAGGGTGTCCGGGCGGGTGTCCGGGGCGTCGAGGAGCGTGGTCGCGAACCCGGCGATCGAGCCGGCCAGTGCGCGGCGCTGGGCTCCGCTGGCCTGGTTGCCGCGGTTGAACATCCCGTCGAGTAGTTCCGGCCGGTCGCGGAACATCGCGCCGTAGAAGCGTGTCGTGATCTCGTCCAGCGCTCCGGCCACGGCGGGCAGGGTGGCACGGACGACGGCGGCGGATTCTGCGGACAGCATGAAGCCTCCCGGGCAAGGGATGAGGTGGGATGGACAGCCGCATCGCATCGGGCGGCATCTTCTGTGTAGCAGGCACCTGGCTGCGTTTCGGCGCTGTTTCACGGCGCTGGGCGAAGAGGGGCCGAACGGCCCCATCGATTCAGGAACATCGGCCCCACAACCCGCCCCGCCGCGGGGCCGCACGGCACCGGGTCCACCTCCCGTCGGCCCTGTCCGCTACCGGCGTCCTGGGCGAGCGCCGACAGCGGCGACATCGTCAGGCACTCTGCAAGCGTCGCGCTGTGGAGGACGGATCCCCGGCCGGCTCACTGATCGCGGGACCACTCCCTGTATGCGGTCACGGCTGTCGGCAGGGTGGGGAAGATCCGCTCGCTGCCGACGGTGTCCGCCAGGCCGTACGCTGTCAGGTCGTCCAGCAGGTCCTGCTTGACCCGGGCGAGGGCGAAGACGATGCCGCGGTGGGCGAGTTCGCGGCGGAGTTCGTCGACCGCGTCCAGGGCGGTGATGTCGACCGCCACATTGGCCTCTTTGTTGAGGACGAACCAGCGGACCGGTTCGGTCTGTTCGTCGAGTGCCGGGAGGAGCCCAGCAGGGCATACAGGGCGAGCGCCGGCAGGATCGCCCACAGCCCGGCGACCGGCGGCAGGCCGGCCACCCCCGCGTACGCCATCACCTGGGGCACGAGATACGCAGCCACTGTCACCCCGGCCAGGACGTCGCCCCGCAGCCACGAGCGCCGATAGCCGAACAGCGCACCGAGCCCGGGCACCAGGCGGCGCCACCTTGGAGTACGGCCGACCGAGCTCTGGGACATGATCCTCCTTGAGCCGAAGAACCTCATGATCCTCCGGGACCCTGGTCGGCCGCGAGATGCCGAACGGGCCCGCAGGTGCCGTTGCTCCCAGGTGTTCTCGGACGCGGTTCGGCTCCGAGCGCACGAGGCTCGGCGGATCGGGCTGGTGACCCACGGTCTGCTCGACACTGGCCTCGCTTTGCTCGCAAGTACCGCTCTGTCACGGCCGGCGTCGCGGGCACTGCGATGGCGCGGACACCTCGGCCGATGGGGCCTATCGGCCCCAGACCGGGGACCTGCGGGCTCTGCACCGAGTCTTTCCTCGTCGCCACCCTGGGGTCAGAACCCCGATCAGGAGGTGGACAACATGTCCCGCAACGTCACCGTGGGCCTCGACGGCTCGCCCGAGAGCCGTGCCGCTGCCGAGTGGGCGGCGCGCGAGGCGAAGCTGCGCGGCCTGCCGCTGCGGTTGGTGCACGTCTGGGAACCCGTCCCGGAGCCCATGGCGCAAGCCCCGCTGCTGGGCGCCGAGACGCAGCAGCACTGGAGCGAGCGAAGCGAGATGGGGGTACCCCCGGCGGAAGTCCCCGAGCCTTCGGCCGGGGGTGCCCCCAGGGGGAGAATTCCGCGCGAGACGGCCGCGGGACTCCGCCTGCGCCACCCCGGCGTGCACGTGGACATGGAGCAGATTCTCGGCCGGCCCGCCGAGGCGCTGACGGAGGCGGCGAAGGACGCCGAGCTGCTGGTCCTCGGCTCCCGAGGGACGAGCGGCATCGGAGGATTCCTCGTCGGCTCCGTGGGCCAGTCCGTCGTGGCGCACGCCGAGCAGCCGGTGGTTCTCGTGCGGGCGGGGGAGCAGGCCGCGGACGGCCATGCGATGGATCCGTCCGCAATGCCGTCCGCTGCGGCCCTGTCCGGCCCCGTCGTCCTCGGGCTCGACACCGACAGCCCCGACGACACCCTGCTCACCTTCGCCTTCGAGGCGGCCGCCCGCCGTGTCACACCCCTGCGGGTCGTCCACGCGTGGAATCTGCCGCCCTACTACGCCTACGGCCTGCCCGCCGACCCCGAGCTCAACGCGGTGCTGGGCAAGCAGGACGCTGCCACGCTGGCCGAGGTGCTGCATCACTGGAAGGAGAAGTACCCCGCCGTCAGGGTCGTTGAAGAGTCCCGTTCCGGCAGTGCCGCCGTCCAGTTGGTCGACGCCTCCCGGGAGGCGTCCCTGGTCGTCGTGGGCCGGCGGATCCGCAGAAGCCCGCTCGGCGCCCACATCGGCCCTGTGACGCACGCGGTACTGCACCATGCCACCGCCCCCGTCGCCGTCGTCGCGCACGACTGAACGCATCCTCTCAAGGAGTAGAGATCATGAACGCAGCGGTGGGACGAGCCCTCGGTGGGCCCTTGGTCGTGGGCGTGGACGGTTCCGAGCCGAGCTTGCGTGCCGTCGACTGGGCGGCCGACGAGGCCGTGCTGCGTGGGGTGCCGTTGCGGGTGGTGTACGCCTGCCTGTGGGAGCGGTACGAGGGCGCCGCACTCACCCGGGACCTCGGCAAGCCGACCACGCTGCCGTTGGCCCAGGACGTCGCCGGCGCCGCTGCTCAGCGGGCACGTGCCCGGCACCCCGACCTGAAGGTGACCGCCGACGTGGTGTTCGAGGAGCCGGAGTACGCCCTGGTGCGCGAGGGGCGGGACGCCTCCGCGCTGGTCATGGGCACCCGCGGTCGCAGCGGCATCGCCGAGATGCTGCTCGGCTCCGTCAGCCTGGCCGTCGCCGCCCACGCCGACTGCCCGGTGATCGTCTCCCCGGCGGCCGGCAGGTGCTCGGCGTGCCGCTGGAAGTACCACTGGGTGCGCTGGCGCTCAGTCGGCTTGGGCAGGGCCACGATCCGGGCAACGCGGGGGTTGAGATGTTCCGCGACCCGTTTGATGGTGCCGCCCTTGCCCGCTGCGTCCCGGCCTTCGAAGACGACGACCAGGCGGGCGCCCTCAGCCCGCACGCACTCCTGCAGTTTGACCCACTCCGTCTGCAGGCACAGCAGTTCCCGTTCGTATGCCGTGCGCGGCACCTTCGCCGCCTTCTTGCCGGTCATGCCGCGTCCATCGCCCGATGGCTTGCGTCGATGACTTCAACGCAATCACTGGTGCCCCGGTCGGAGACCGGGACAGCACCGTACTGACCGGCAAGGAGCGGCGCACCCTGAACCCGCACCGTCAGGCATGCCTCCCGCGTCCGGGCCGGGGACGACCGGCGAAATCTTGGGCCTACCGGCCCTCGCATCGCCCCCAGACAGCCCATGGGACCACCCCCCGATCCGCCGGATGCTCGAAATGACAAGAGGTTTGGAGGAGTCCCGCGATGACGCACGACGTGACCGACCGACCCCCCGTCCACGCCCTGCTCACGGACGGCACCACCGTGTGCATCCGTCCTGTGGTGCCGAGCGACCACGATCAGTTGGAGGGGCTGTACGAGGAGATGTCCCCGGAGAACCTGCGCCTGAGGTTCTTCGCCGCGAGCCACCGGTCTGCCGGTCTGGCCGCCGACCGGGCCTGTGCTCCGCCCCGCCCCGGCTACCGGGCACTGGTGGCCGAGACGCAGGACCGGGTGATCGGCCTCGCCGAGTACGACACCGGGGACGAGAAGGACGTGGCCGAAGTGTCCATCGCCGTCGCCGACGGGCTACACCACCGCGGCGTGGGAACCCTGCTCGTCGAGCACCTCGTCTCGGCCGCCCGCGCGGAGGGCATCACGACCTTCACGGCCGACGCGCTGAGTGAGAACCACGAGGTGTTGAAGCTCTTCGCCGACCTCGGTCTACGCACGGACCGCCGCTTCGAGGGCCCGGAGGTGCGCTGCACCATCGTCCTCGACCAGAGCGACCCCTACCTCACGGCCGTTGAGGAACGCGGCCGGGCCGCCGACGTCGCCAGCCTGAAGCCGCTGCTGCGGCCTAAGGTGGTCGCCGTCGTAGGGGCCGGGCGCAAGCCGGGTTCGGTGGGCCGGGCGATCCTGCACCAGCTGCACTCGGGCGGCTACACCGGGCGCCTGTTCGCGGTGAACCCCGCCGCGCACTCGATTCTCGGCGTGCCGTCCTACTCGTCGGTCAGCGCCCTGCCCACGACACCTGACCTCGCGGTGCTCGCCGTACCTGCCGCCGCGATCCCGGAGACAGCCGCGGAGTGCGGCAAGGCGGGCGTACGCGCCCTCCTCGTCGTCACCGCAGGCATCCACGCCGACCAGGCCCAAGCCCTGCTGGCGGCCTGCCGTTCGTACGGCATGCGCCTCGTCGGCCCGAACTGCCTCGGCATCTCCAACACCGACCCGGAGCTGAGCCTGGACGCCACGTTCGCTGCCGGACATCCGCGCCCCGGCACCGCGGGCGTCGCTGTGCAGTCCGGCGGCGTCGGCATCGCCCTGCTCGACGGGCTGTCCCGGCTCGGTATCGGCGTCTCTTCCTTCGCCTCTCTCGGCGACAAGTACGATGTCAGCGGCAACGACATGCTCCAGTGGTGGGAGAGCGACGGCCGCACCGGCCTCGCCCTGCTGCACCTGGAGTCGTTCGGCAGCCCGCGGGCGTTCTCCCGCACCGCCCGGCGCGTGACCCGTCGTATGCCCGTACTGACCGTCGACGCCGGCCGCACCGACGCGGGTCGGCGCGCTGCCGCTTCGCACACCGCGGCCGCCGCCACCCGCACGATGACCCGTGGCGCGCTGTTCACCCAGGCCGGCATCACCGCCACCCGGTCGATCGGCGAACTCCTTGAGACAGCCGCGCTGTTGCACTCCCAGCCGCTGCCCGCAGGTAGCCGGGTGGCGATCGTCACCAACGCGGGCGGGGCCGGTGTCCTCGCGGCCGACGCCTGCGCCGAAGCCGGGCTGTCGCTCCCGGCGCCCACACCGGAACTGATCGACGACCTGCTCGCCGTGCTGCCGGACGGGGCTGCCGTGGGCAACCCGGTCGACGCCACCGCCGCCGTCACGGAGGAGCAGCTCGCGGACTGCGTGGACCGGATCATGCGGTACGGCGGCGTCGACGCCGTCCTCGTGGCCCTGGTCCCCACGGCGGTCGCCGCGGCGACCGGCGACGACCTCGTCCGGGCCCTCACCCGCGCCGCCGGTCGGAGGGCGAAACCTATCGCCGTGGTACGGCTCGAACAGGGCCTGCCCGTCGAGCTGTTGCCCGCCGCCGATGACGGCAACGTCCCGTCGTACGCCGAACCCCAGGCCGCCGCACGGGCGTTGGCCCACGCCGGCCACCGCGCGGCCTGGCTGGCCAGGCCCGCCGGGATGGTCGCCGACCTCGACGGCGTCGAGACGGAGCGCGCTCGCACCGTCGTCGAAACCTACCTCGCCGCTCACCCGGATGGCGGCTGGCTGGACCCGCGCACCTGCGCCGACCTGCTGGCCTGCTACGGCATCCCGCAGATCCCCTGGGCCTGGGCCGAGACCGAGGACGACGCCGTCCTGGCCGCCGACCGGCTGCGCGGCAGCGATGGCCGGGTGGTCATGAAGGCCCACTGGCCCGGGCTGGTGCACAAGAGCCAGCAGCACGCCGTCCACCTGGACCTGCGCGGCGATTCCGAAATCCGGGCGGCCTTCCGCGACCTGGAGACCCGCTTCGCCGGACTGATGACCGGTGTCGTGCTGCAGCCGCTCGCCGCCCGCGGCACCGAGCTGTTCGCCGGCGTCGTCCAGGACCAGGTCTTCGGCCCGCTCGTCCTGTTCGGACTCGGCGGTACGGCCACAGAGGTCCTGGCCGACCACGCGGCCCGGCTCGCCCCGCTCACCGACCACGACGTGCACGACCTGATCACCTCCCCGCGCTGCGCCCCGCTCCTGTTCGGCGCGCACGGCAACGGACCCGTCGACCTCGAGGCGCTGGAGCAGCTGCTGCTGCGGCTGTCCCGCATGGCGGCGGACCTGCCGCAGCTCGCCGAGACCGACTTCAACCCGGTCCTCGCGACACCGGGCGGCGTCACCGTGCTGGACGCGCGGATCCGCCTGGCGCCGTGCGGGCCCCAGGACCCCTATCTGCGCAGGCTCCGCTGAGGAGGGAAAACGGACATGAAGCACAACAAGGTCGGCTCCGTGATGACCACGGACGTCGTCCGCGCCGGGTACGGCACCCCGTTCAAGGAGGTCGCGCGGCTGCTCGCGACCCATCGGATCAGCGGATTGCCGGTGGTCGACGAGGACGACAAGGTCATCGGCGTCATCTCCGAAACGGACCTGGTGGCACGCCAGGCGGCCACTCCCGAACCGTACGAACCGCGCCGTCGCTTCGCGCTCCTCCACGGGCTTACGCGCCGTGCCCGACGGCAGGCGGCGAAGGCGCATGCCCGCACCGCCGGCCGGCTCATGACCGAGCCGCCCGTCACCGCGCACGCCGACGACACCATCGTCGAGGCCGCCCGCACCATGGCCCAGCACCAGGTGGAACGTCTGCCGGTGCTCGACGAGACGGACCGGCTGGTCGGCATCGTCACCCGCCGCGACCTGCTCCAGGTATTCCTGCGGCCCGATGGGGAACTCCGCAATGAGGTGATCGAGGACGTACTGGTGCGCACCCTGTGGCTGCCACCCCGCAGCATCGACGTGTCCGTGGTGGAAGGCGTCGTCACCCTCACCGGCCACATGGAACGCAAGAGCGAGACGGAGATCGCCCTGTCGATGACCCGGCGGATCAGCGGCGTCGTCGGCGTGGTCGACAGGCTTACCTACCGACCGGACGACGCGCACCTGCGCACCCAGGAGCAGGCGCTGCACGGCGTGGCCGACGACTGGCTGCGCCGAGTATGAGAGGAGGTGTACCGCCATGACCGGCACCGTGTTGGTCACCTACGGAACCACGAACGGATCGACGGAGCAGATCGCCGAAGCCATCGCCGACGTCCTGCGCAAGTACGGACTGACGGTCGAGGCCCTTCCGGCCCAGTCCGTGACGAGTGTGGCGTCGTATGACGCAGTGGTCGTCGGTGGCGGACTGTACGCCGGACGCTGGCAGAAGCACGCCCGCCGGTTCCTCCGTCGGCACCGCCACGACCTGGCCGAACGCCCACTGTGGCTGTTCAGCAGCGGCCCGCTCGACGCCTCGGCCTCGGAGCGGGACATCCCGCCCGCACCCGGCGTGAAGAAGGCCATGGTCGAGCTCGACGCCGAGGAGCACGTCACCTTCGGAGGCCGTCTGGAGGAGGGTGCGAAGGGATGGGTCGCTCGGATGATCCTCCGCAACGGAAAGGGCGGAGACTTCCGCGACTTCACCGCGATCGAGACGTGGGCGGCACATGTCGCCGACGAGCTGACGCACACATGAGGGCGGGCCGGAATGCTCCGCTCCGTCCAGACCCCGGTGTCCGGCACCGGGGTCGCCGCGCGGCCGCGCCTACGACGCCACCACGGCTACGGGGCACGTGGCCTCTCGCAACAGGGACCGAATCATGTACCCCCACTCGGCGCCGGGCTTCCGGCCCACCACGACCAGTGCGGCGCCCGCGGAGCAGCGGAGCAGGGCCTGCGCCGGTGTGAACAGGAAGCGACCAGGCGTGCACGCCGAGCGTGACCCCCTCGGAGCGGCGAGGGGCGGAGAGATCGTCCGAGTCGAACACGAGCGGCCGGGCCGCAGCTTCGACGTTCGCGGGAAGGGGCGAGCCGGCCGTTTGAGAGTCGGCGACGCCCTCCCGGCGCAGGGCGCACACGACCGTCTTGGCCTCGCTCACTTCCTGCTGTGAGCCGTGGACCACGCGAAGCGGCAGACCGCGCAGCCGTGGCTCTCGCGGCGCAGTCTGCCGCTTTCCGGCTGGGCGCCGACGGGTCGTTGGAGGCAAGAAGCACTTGTTCCATGGCGGTCCGCCTTTCCACCGCTACGGGACGCCACCAGCCTGGCGTGTGCCTGGGGGCGTACGCAGAGGCCGAACGGCCTTGAACCGTAACCCCGGCGACAAGAGAGACAGCCGAACTCGACGGAGATTCCCGGAGGCTGCCGCAGCGTGTTGTGCACCGTGCAGTAGTCGACCCCGCACGCTGTCCAGTCGGCCCTCAGCTCCTGAGGCAGCAACGCGGAGCGGCCGTGGTCGCCGCAGGGACGGTGCGCGCTCGACGGGGACGTACGCAACGCCGCCAGGTCATCGCCGCACGACCTCGACGGCCGGCTTGCCCTCGGAGGGGACGATGCCGACCGATGTCGCACCGTTCAATCGGGACGATTCACGACGGTGAGGCGTCCTCGCTGTGACTCGACGGGTCAGGGGTCGTCTTTGAGGAACGGCCGTGCTCGGAGACGTCGAACTCCACGTCCACGACCCCCTCAACGGCCCGGATCAGACGCGCCGCCACGGGGACCAGGGACGTGTCCCGGATGCGGCCGCTGAGCGTAACGGCCCCGTCCCGCACCGTGACGAGTGCGGCTGACGTCGACGCGGGGAAGAGGTACGACACCACCTCCCGGCGGACCTCCTGCGCGATCTCCTCGTCATCGCGCAGGAACACCTTCAGCAGGTCGGCGCGGCTGACGATGCCCTGCAGCATGCCTACGTCGTCGACGACGGGCAGCCGTTTGACCTTCGCCTGCGCCATGGTCCGCGCGGCCTGGGCGAGCGTCGCGTTCGCGTGGACGGTGAGGGCCGGAGAGGTCATCAGCTCACCGGAGGTCACCGCGCCGGCCTTCGCGAGGTCGGACAGGCGCCGCAGCTGGGTGTACCGGTCGGGGTCACTGTCGCGGAACTCCTCCTTGGGCAGCAGGTCCGCCTCGGAAACGACCCCGACGACGCGGCCCTCACCCTCCAGGACGGGCAGGGCGCTGACCTTCCAGTCGTGCATCATCCGCACGATCTCCTTGAAGGAGGCGCCACGGCCGATGGCGGCGACGGTGTGCGTCATCACGTCGCTGACGATGTGCGGAGTGCCGTGCATGACGCCTCCTTCGGCGCTGTCACTTCGACTCGGCGCGGTCACAGGAGGCTGCCGCTGCCGTAGGGGGCGTACAGGTCCAGCAGCCGGGTGCGGGCCGAGCGCAGGCGGTGAGCGACGACACCGCCCACCCACTGGGCGACGCTCGCGCCGAGTGCGGGGTCGTCCTTGCACATCGACCGGATCGTGGTGGCGTCGAACTCGTAGGCGCGCACCGGGCTGGTCGCCTCGGCGCCCAGGTGCCAGCTGTGTGGGGCGAACAGCCAGGACCAGCCGATGAGTTCGTTGTGCCCGAGGGCCTCGATGACAGCCGCGCGGCGGCCGGGCACGTGCATGTCGAGGGCGACGGTGCCGGTACGGATGATCCAGAACCGATCCGCCTTGCCGCCTTCCTCGAAGAGACGGGTGCCCTGCGGGAACGACACCTCCCGGGCAAAGCGCATCAGCCGATGGCGGTGCTCGGCCGGCAGTGCCTGCAGCATGCTGGCCGTCGCGGGAGCGTTCATGACGTGCCTCCAGTCAGGGCGTACGAACCTGCCACGTCCAGCGTGCTCCCGTGCTCCAGTGCCGGGCGATGGGCCACCCGGCCCCATGGCCGGGCCACCCGGCACCACGTCCGGGTCCTTCGGCGCCCTGTGCCGAAGCGGTCCTCGATGTTCGATGAAGACGAGAGACCACTCGGCAGAAGGGGGTGTGGATTGTGGGTACGTCTCTGACACCGGAGTTCTGGAGGCTGTTCGCCGTCCTCCTGGTGATCTCCACCGCGGTCACTTTTGTGCTCAGCGCCGCGCTCGACGCGCTGGCGCTGCGGGCACAGCGGCGCCGCATCCGTCGCCGGTCGGCCGTCGTGCGGGCGACCGAGGCACCCCGCTGATCTGATCGGATCCCGGTCCATCGCTGAGCCGGGGACGCCTTCGGCCGCCCTACCAGGTCAACGGCAAGACGCCCGGCTGGACACCGTCAAGGCCGTACTTGTGGCCCCCATGGAGGAACTCAAGCCATGCGCATCGTCATCGCTCTCGGCGGCAACGCCCTGCTGCGCCGGGGGGATCGCCCCGACGCGGCCGTGCAGCAGACGAACATCGACCGGGTGACTACCGCTGTTGCCGCTCTCGCTCTCGAACACGAGGTCGTCATCACCCATGGCAACGAGCCGCAGATCGGCCTGCTCGCCATGGAGAGCGCGGCCGACCCGGTCCTGACCGCCCCCTATCCGCTGGACCTCCTGGGCGCCCAGACCGAGGGCCTGATCGGTTCGCTGCTGGTCCGGGCCCTGCACGACGCGCTGCCCGGTCACAAGATCGCCGCACTCGTCACCCACACCCTGGTACGGGCGGACGACCCGGCCTTCGAGCGGCCCACGAAGCGCGTCGGCCCCGTGTACCCCCGGGACATCGCCCGCACCCTCGCGCGAAGGCGCGGCTGGCACATCGCCAAGGACGCCAGCGGGTGGCGCCAAGTCGTCGCCTCACCCGCGCCCGAGGGAATCGTCGAGACCGAGACCATCCACGACCTGCTCGCCTGCGGAGCGCTGGTCATCTGCGCCGGCGGCGGAGGCGTGCCCGTCACCGCCGACAGCGACACCGGCGCCCTGCACGGAGTGGACGCGGTCGTCGACAAGGACCTCACCGCCGCCCTGCTCGCCGAGGAACTCAAGGCCGACTTCCTGCTCATCCTCACCGACGTCCCGTGCGTCTACACCGGCTACGGCACCCACGACCCTCAGCCCGTCCTCGACGCCACCCCCGACGACCTGCGCCGCGCAGGCTTCCCCGCCGACTCCATGGGCCCCAAGACGGAGGCCGCCGCCCGGTTCGTCGAACGCACCGGGGGCCTTGCCGCCATCGGCGCCCTGGATGCGGCGTACGAGATCGTCCACGGGAGGTCGGGGACCCTGGTGCGCCTCGATCTGGCCGTCGGCTGAGATGGGGCCGGAACGCGTTGGACCGACGGTCCCCTGGCTTGGGGAGGGGCACCGTGCCGTGGCCCTGTCCTTGGGGCCAACCCGCTCCAAGACATCCTGTACAGCGCATCGGGCCGGCGGACGACGCGCCTGCGCATGGCGCTCGACGACGTGCCGGCGAGTCGCTAGCCGTCCGCCGGGTCATCAACCCGCGGCGGCAGCTTGCGGCGTATGGGCCAGGGCCGTACCCAGGCTGGGGTGCAGCTCGAAGACGCCTGCCAGGCCGACGGCGCGAAGGATGCGCCGGAAGTGCGCGCTGTCGGTGACCAACCGGAGCCGGCCGTGCCGGGCCCCGGCTCGGTTCCGTGCCCGGCACAGGATCCCGAGGCCGGTGCAGTCGATGAAGGCCGTGGCACGCAGGTCCAGGACCAGATCGGGGTGCTGGTCGGCGGTGAGGGCATCCAGCCGGGCCGCGAGGGACGGCGCAGTGAATATGTCGATCTCGCCGCGCAGCTCCACGACGGTGGTTTCACCGACGGTGCGTTCCGTGTGGTGAGGCGCGGACCTGGGGCCGTTTTCGGACATGGTCCGAGGAAACAGGGCAAGGCGAGGTGCGGGAAGGGCCGATCGGCCCTACCGCCCGGTTTTGCCGGATCTGCTGGGCCTGTCCGGCGGGGCGCAGCGGCCGACCGGGCCGCGGGCATCCGCAAGCGCCGGACGGGCCGGACTTGCGGCCCCGTCGATCGCGATGTGACACGGGTCGTTCTCCGGCGTGGGCGGGACCGATGGCCCCTTATCCCCGGGCCGCATCCAGCTCAGGCTGGATGCAACGCAGTACCGCTGTACCAGGCGAAAGACGGGCTGGCTGATGTACCCCAATGACGGTTTCCGCGAACTCGGGCGGCAGGAGTGCCTGCGGCTGCTGGCCAAGGTGCCCATCGGCCGCATCGTCTTCACGCGCCGCGCCCTGCCCGCCGTGCTGCCGGTCAACTTCAGCCTGGACGGCGACGGCGCGGTCCTGCTGCGCACCTCCGCAGCCTCGGAACTGGTCCGCGCGATCGACGGCGCGGTGGTCGCCTTTGAGGCGGACGAGGTCGACGCGGCCCGGCACTCCGGCTGGAGCGTCGTCGTCACCGGGTCGGCCACGGTGGTGACCGACCCGGCCGAACACGAACGCCTGGCCCGCACCGGCCCGGTCTCCTGGGTGCCCGCGCCGCAGGAGGTCTTCGTCCGTATCGAGTCCGAACTGGTCACCGGTCGTGAGCTCGTCGGTGGACGCACCCTGTACGGGGTGGACCTCACTGCCTGAAGGTCTTTCCTCCGTCTTCCCGCTTCTTTTCGTCCGGGCCGGGTCCGGGGCCGGACGGCCCGACGGGACGGGGCCGTACGGCGTGCCGACGGGTTCCGTCGGGCTCTGCCCGCAACGCCCGCGGACGACGAGCATCTCCGTGGAGCCGCGGCGGGACCGACGCCCGGCCGACCGGCGTCGATCTTGTCACCGCCCTCGGCACCCCCGGGGGCTGCCCACCCCGCGCACGGACAGAAGGGAACAGGAAAATGACTGACCGCCATGTGGTCGTTGGAGTGGACGGTTCACTGGTCGCTGTACGGGCCTTGGACCGGGCCGCGGAGGAGGCGGCGCGCCGCGGCGTCGCGTTGCGCATCGTGTACGCCGTGGCCGACCGCGACGAGGCCGGGCCGGTTCTGGGTTCGGCCGCCTCGCGGGTCCACGAGCGTCATCCCGGTCTGCCGGTGGAGACCAGGGCCGTGGAGGGCGGCGCCGTGCGGGTGCTGGCAGGGGAGAGCGAGGGCGCGGTCCTCACCGTCGTGGGCACCCGGGGGTTCGGCGGTGTCTCCGGTCTGCTGGCCGGCTCGGTGAGCTGGCGCCTGGCCGCGCACGCGCACGGTCCGCTGCTGGTCGCCCGTGGGGATCACCCTCGCGACGAGGGGCGCGAGGTGCTGCTCGGCCTGGAGAGCGACGCCGATGAGGCCGCAGCCGCCTATGCCTTCCAGGAGGCATCCCGGCGTGGGGCCCGGCTGTGCGTCGTGCACTCCGCAACGCACCGGCACACCACGCCCGAACTGCCCTCGCTGGTAGCCGCGACGAGCCCCGGCCAGCAGCGCCAGGCCCGGAACGACCGGGCGGAAGAAGCCGTGCCGCGCTTCAGCGTCGCCCGACTGCGGGAGGAGTACCCCGAGGTCGAGGTCGACAGCCGCACGGTCCGCACCGGCCCGGCCCACGCCCTGCTGGCGGGTACCCGCGAGGCCGGCGTGGTGGTCATCGGCACGCGCCGGCGCGTGGGCCGGCTCGGTCCACCGCTCGGCCCGGTCGCGCATGTCCTGTTGCACCACTCCCACTGCCCCGTGGTGCTGGTGCCGACGACCTGAAGACGAGCACACCGGTGGAGCGGATGGCCCGGTCGGCCCTGTCGGGTGCTCGGCGGGTGGGGGAGGGTGAGGAGGTACGGACCCGCATGCACCTCCGACCGAACCCCGACCCGGAAGGGACCTCATGATGTCCGTCGACACGCGGCAGGCGTCCGCTCCGCTCACCGACGACGAGCTGAGGACGCTGGACGCCCACTGGCGCGCCGCGAACTACCTGTCCGTCGGCCAGATCTACCTCATGGCGAACCCCCTGCTGACCGAGCCGCTGCGCGCCGAGCACGTCAAGCCGCGGCTGCTCGGCCACTGGGGTACCTCGCCCGGGCTGAACCTGGTGCACACCCACCTCAACCGCGTCATCAAGGCCCGTGGCCAGGACGCCCTCTGCATCTGGGGCCCTGGGCACGGCGGCCCCGCGGTGCTCGCCAACTCCTGGCTGGAGGGCAGCTACAGCGAGACGTATCCCGACGTGTCGCGCGATGCGGCCGGCATGGAGAGGCTGTTCAGGCAGTTCTCCTTTCCCGGCGGCGTGCCGAGCCACGTCGCACCCGAGACGCCCGGCTCGATCCACGAAGGCGGTGAACTCGGCTACTCCCTCTCCCACGCATACGGGGCCGCCCTCGACAACCCGGACCTGCTGGTCGCCTGCGTGATCGGTGACGGCGAGGCGGAGACCGGACCACTGGCCGCGTCCTGGCACTCCAACAAGTTCCTCGACCCCGTGCACGACGGGGCGGTGCTGCCGATCCTCCACCTGAACGGCTACAAGATCGCCAACCCGACGGTGCTGGCCCGGCTCCCCGAGTCGGAACTCGACGCCCTGCTGCGGGGATACGGCCACGTCCCGATCCACGTCACCGGCGACGACCCGATGACGGTCCACCGGGCGATGGCCGCCGCGATGGACGACGCGCTGGACCGGATCGCCGCGTTCCAGCGCGCCGCGCGCGAGGACGGCGTCACCGAGCGCCCCCGCTGGCCGGTGATCGTGATGCGCACCCCGAAGGGCTGGACCGGCCCGGCCGAGGTCGACGGCCTCCCTGTGGAGGGCACCTGGCGCGCCCACCAGGTCCCGCTGTCCGCCGTACGGGACAACCCGGAGCACCTGGGGCAGCTGGAGACATGGCTGCGGTCATACAAGCCCGAAGAATTGTTCGACGAGCACGGCGGCCCCCGCGAGCAGGTGCTGGCCTGCGTCCCCGAGGGATCCCGGCGCCTGGGCGCCACCCCGCACGCCAACGGCGGGCTCCTGCTGCGCGAACTCCCCTTGCCCTCGCTGGAGCGGTACGCCGTCCCCGTGGACAAGCCCGGCGCGACCCTGCACGAGCCCACCCGCGTTCTCGGCGACGTGCTGGAACACGTCATGCACGCCACCCGCGGGAGCCGTGACTTCCGGATCGTGGGCCCGGACGAGACCGCCTCCAACCGCCTCCAGGCAGTCTTCGACGCGAGCGGCAAGGCGTGGCAGGCACAGACGCTTCCGGTGGACGAGCACCTGGACCGGCATGGCCGGGTGATGGAGATCCTCTCCGAACACACCTGCCAGGGCTGGCTGGAGGGCTACCTGCTGACCGGCCGGCACGGACTGTTCTCCTGCTACGAAGCCTTCGTGCACATCGTCGACTCGATGGTCAACCAGCACATCAAGTGGCTGCGCGTCACCCGCCGCCTGCCCTGGCGCGCCCCCATCGCCTCCCTCAACTACCTGCTGACCTCCCACGTCTGGCGCCAGGACCACAACGGCTTCTCCCACCAGGACCCCGGTTTTGTCGACCACGTCCTCAACAAGAGTCCTGAGGTCGTACGGGTCTACCTGCCACCGGACGCCAACACCCTCCTGTCGGTGGCGGATCACGCGCTGCGCAGCCGCGACCACGTCAACGTGATCGTGGCAGGCAAGCAGCCCTGCTTCGACTGGCTGACCATGGAGCAGGCGAAGGCCCACTGTGCCCGGGGCGCCGGGATCTGGGAGTGGGCAGGCACGGAGAACGGCGAGCGGGAGCCGGACGTGGTGCTCGCGGCGGCCGGTGACGTCCCCACCCAGGAGGTGCTGGCCGCCGCCCAACTGCTGCGCACCCATCTCCCGGAGCTGACGGTGCGGGTCGTGAACGTGGTCGACATCGCCCGGCTGCTGCCCGCCGAGGAACACCCGCACGGGATGAGTGACTTCGAGTACGACGGCCTGTGCACCACCGACAAGCCGGTCATCTTCGCCTACCACGGCTACCCCTGGCTGATCCACCGCCTCGCCTACCGCCGCACCGGCCACAAGAACCTGCATGTGCGCGGCTACAAGGAGATCGGCACCACGACGACACCGTTCGACATGGTCGTCCGCAACGACCTCGACCGCTACCGGCTGGTCATGGACGTCATCGACCGGGTCCCCGGCCTGGCGGTGCGCGCCGCGGCCGTACGACAGCGGATGGAGGACACCCGGCTGCGTCACCACGAGTGGATCCGCGTCCACGGCACCGACCTGCCGGAGGTCGCCGACTGGTCCTGGGACGGCTGACCGATGCCAATGGGGCCCGGACAGGGGGTCGTTCGGCCCACGGTCCGGGGCCCTGCAGCCCCTACGGCGGGCGTCGACGACGCGGGACATTGAAGGCGCAACGAGAGTCGCCCAACATCCTGCGCGTCGTACCCCTCGAAAGGGATGAGCATCATGGCAGTGCACGACCACCCCCACCGGCATCTGGGATTCCGCTTCCCGTCCCGGCACAGGGCGGGAACGGCTCCCGCCTCCGCCGACGCGACGACCGCCGCCGCGACGGCGACCCGGGCGTACGCGTTCGCAGGGCTCCGTCTCCTGACCGGGTTCGTCTTCCTGTGGGCGTTCCTGGACAAGACCTTCGGCTTCGGTTACGCGACCGGCTCCGGCAAGGGCTGGATCGACGGCGGCTCGCCCACCAAGGGCTTCCTCGGCGGTGTCGCCGTCGGCCCGATGGAGTCCACCTTCCACGACTGGGCCGGGGCCGCCTGGGCGGACTGGCTGTTCATGCTGGGCCTGCTCGGCATCGGCCTCGCCCTGATCGCGGGCATCGGTCTGCGCCTCGCCGCGGTCGCCGGCACCGTGATGATGGCGTTCATGTGGATCGCGGAGTGGCCGCCGGCCAAGCACCTCTCCGACGGCTCGGCGAGCATGTCGACCAACCCGGTCGCCGACTACCACCTCATCTACGCCATGGTCCTGATCGCCCTGGCGGTCGCGGGCGCCGGCGCCACCTGGGGACTGGGCAAGGCGTGGGCGCGGCTGCCGTTCGTCAGCCGCAACCGCTGGCTGCTCTGATGGCCGCACGCGGGTCGGACCGGGGCACCTCCGCTCGTCGGCGGGGGTGCCCCGGTCGTTCGTGCGCCGGCGGCCAGGCGATGCCGAGCCCGGCCTGACCGGCCCCAACGGCCCGGCAGACGAGGGACCGTTGGCGCGCCCGGGGTACGCCGACAGGCCCTCCTCGCAGCCATCGCGAGCGACGAGCATCGAAAGCGCAGAAGTTCACGCGCAGAGCGAGGGAGAGACCGGCGATGACGGCAACAGTGACAGCTGGAGCCCGGACGGCGACCGAGGCATGGCGAGGCTTCGCCGGCTTGCGCTGGCGGGACCACATCGACGTACGCGACTTCATCCAGGCCAACTACACCCCCTACGAGGGTGACTCGTCGTTCCTGGTCGGTCCGACCGAGCGCACCCTCACGGTCTGGCGCAAGGTCAGCGCGTACTTCCCCGAGGAGCGGCGCAAGGGGATCCTCGACGTCGACCCGGGCACCCCGTCCACCATCACCTCGCACCGGCCGGGTTTCATCGACCGTGACCGCGAGCTGATCGTCGGCCTGCAGACCGATGCTCCGCTGAGGCGGGCGATCATGCCCAACGGCGGGCTGCGGATGGTCGAGAACGGTCTGAAGGCGTACGGCTACAAGGCCGACCCCTTCGTCACCCGCGTCTTCGGCACCTACCGCAAGACCCACAACGACGGCGTCTTCGACGCCTACACCCCCGAGATGCGCGCCGCCCGCAAGGCCGGGATCATCACCGGCCTGCCGGACGCCTACGGCCGCGGCAGGATCATCGGCGACTACCGGCGGGTCGCGCTGTACGGCACCGACCGGCTCATCGTGTCCAAGCGGGCTGAGCGCGCGCTGCTGGACGCGCGCCTCTCCAGCCCGGACGTCATCCGCGATCGCGAGGAACTGGCCGAGCAGATACGGGCGTTGGGTGAACTGACGGAGATGGCGGCCTCGTACGGCTGCGACGTCTCCCGCCCCGCCGCCACTGCCCACGAGGCGGTGCAGTGGCTCTACCTCGGCTTCCTGGCGGCGGTGAAGGAGCAGAACGGCGCCGCGATGTCGCTGGGCCGCACGTCCACGTTCCTGGACGTCTACGTGCAGCGGGATCTCGACGAGGGGACCCTCGACGAGTCGCGGGCCCAGGAACTGGTCGACGATTTCGTGATCAAGCTGCGGATCGTGCGGTTCCTGCGCACCCCGGAGTACGACGCGCTGTTCTCCGGCGACCCGACCTGGGTGACGGAGTCCATCGGCGGTATCGGCGGCGACGGGCGCACGCTGGTCACCCGCACGTCTTTCCGCTTCCTGCAGACCCTCTACAACCTCGGCCCGGCCCCGGAGCCCAACCTGACCGTGCTGTGGTCGCCCGGGCTGCCGTCCGGGTTCAAGGAGTTCTGCGCTCAGGTGTCCATCGACACCAGCGCCGTGCAGTACGAGTCCGACGACCTGATGCGCCCGCGAACCGGCGACGACACCGCGATCGCCTGCTGCGTCTCCGCGATGGCGGTGGGCCGGCAGATGCAGTTCTTCGGCGCGCGGGTCAACCTGGCCAAGGCACTGCTGTACGCGATCAACGGCGGCCGGGACGAGATGACCGGCGAACAGATCGCGCCCGAGGCGCCCGCCCTGACCGGCGAGTACCTGGAGTACGGGGAGCTGTCGGCCGCGTACGACCGCATGCTGGACTGGTTGGCGCAGACGTACGTCAACACGCTCAACGTCATCCACTACATGCACGACAAGTACGCCTACGAGCGCATCGAGATGGCGTTGCACAACCACCCGGTGTACCGCTACATGGCCTGCGGGATCGCCGGGCTGTCGGTGGCCGCCGACAGCCTCTCTGCCGTCAAGTACGCCCGGGTGAAGGTGATCCGGGACGACACCGGCCTGGCCGTCGACTACGAGATCGAGAGCGAGTTCCCGGCGTACGGCAACAACGATGACCGTGTCGACTCCATCGCGGTCGGCCTCGTGAAGTCCTTCATGTCCAAGGTCCGCCGCCACCCGACCTACCGGAACGCCGAGCACACGCAGTCCGTGCTGACCATCACCTCGAATGTGGTGTACGGCAAGCACACGGGCAATACCCCTGACGGCCGCCGTGCCGGAGAGCCCTTCGCGCCCGGCGCCAACCCGATGAACGGGCGGGACCGGCACGGGGTGGCCGCCTCCGCGCTGTCGGTGGCCAAGCTGCCGTACGAGCAGGCCCGGGACGGCATTTCGCTGACGACCACGATCACCCCCGAGGGACTGGGGCACGACCCGGCCGAGCGCGCCGGCCATCTGGTCGGAATCCTGGACGGGTACATGGCCTCCGGTGGCTTCCACATGAACGTGAACGTTCTGGACCGGGCGACGCTGGAGGACGCGATGGAGCACCCGGAGAAGTACCCGGAGTTGACGGTCCGGGTCTCCGGGTACGCCGTCAACTTCGTCCGCCTGACGCGCGAGCAGCAGCTCGACGTGATCAGTCGCACCTTCCACGGATCGTTGTGAGCACCACGGTCGAGCCGATGACGGGCCGGGTCCACTCCTGGGACCTGTCCACGGGAGTGGACGGTCCCGGGACCCGGTTCGTGCTGTTCGTCAGCGGCTGCCCGCTGCGCTGCCTTTACTGCGCCAACCCGGACACCTGGCACATGCGCGACGGGAAACAGACCACCGTGGACGAGGTGATGGCCGAGATCGAGAAGTACCGGCCCTTCATCACCACCGCAGGCGGGGGAGTAACCCTCACCGGCGGCGAGGCCCTGCTCCAGCCGGCGTTCACGGCCGGGATCTTCCGCCGTTGCAAGGAGCTCGGTCTGCACACCGCGCTCGACACCTCCGGCTTCCTCGGCGCCCGCGCCACCGACGAGCTTCTCGCTGACACCGACCTGGTGCTGCTGGACATCAAGTCCTTCGACGTCCGCACGTACCGGAAGCTGACCGGAAAAGACCTCTCCCCGACCCTCAACTTCGCCACCCGCTTGGACCGGCTCGGCGTCCCCGTGTGGATCCGCTATGTCCTGGTGCCCGGCTGGACCGACGATCCGGTGGCCGTCGATGGGCTCGGTGCGTTCCTCCGCGGGCTGGGCAACGTCGACCGGGTGGACGTCCTGCCGTTCCACAAGCTCGGCGCCCACAAGTACGACGGGCTGGGGCTTCCCTTCCCCCTGCGCGACACACCCACGCCGGATCCGGGCCTGACGGAGCGGGTGCGCGAGCAGTTCCGGGAGCATGGGCTGAGGGCCCTTTGAACGAGTGGCCCGTCGCGGGTGAGCGAGATGCACAAGCCCGAAGAACCCCGGCCGGGGTGATCCGGCCAGGGTTCTGAGCTGCTGCTGTGCTGAGAGCCTTGCCCAGGACGCTTCGGGCGAGGCAGGGCTGGGGGACCGTTGGCATGACCAGCCACCGTTCAGGAGCCTTCACTGGGGTCCATTTCTGACGGTACGAGCCGAGACGGATCCTCGTATGGGCCGATCAGCCCTGTGTGGGTAGCCGAAGGGCCCCGGACGGGCCGGCAGCTGGTCGAGGTCCTGTGGCCGACTGTGATGGAAAGGCGCGCTCAATTCCACCACCGATGGGGCCTACTCCCCAGGTACGCCGGCGGGACCGTAGTAAGCCACTCGCATGATCTCCTGCATGTCGTCGAGCATGGGCATCCGCGGGTTGGCGGGCGCGCACTGGTCCTCGTAGGCGTTGAGGGACTGCTGGGGCAGCGCGTCGAGGAAGGCGCGCTCGTCGACGCCGAGGGCCTGGAACGACGGCTCGATGCCCACCGCGTCCCGCAGGCGCTCCACCGCGCGGGCGAGCGACTCCACGCCCTCGGCCGGCGCGGCGGCGGGCAGGCCGAGGGCGCGGGCGATGTCCTGGAAGCGCTCGGGGGCCCGGTAGCTCTCGTACTTGGGCCAGCCGGTGAGCTTGGTCGGGACGGTGCCGTTGTAGCGGATGACGTGCGGCAGCAGAACCGCGTTCGTGCGGCCGTGCGCGATGTGGAAGGTGGCGCCGAGCGTGTGGGACATGGCGTGGACGATGCCGAGGAAGGCGTTGCCGAAGGCCATGCCCGCGATGGTGCCGGCGTTGTGCATCTTCTCCCGGGCCTCCGCCGAGCCCCCGCGGTCGTTCACCGCCGCTTCGAGGTGGTCGAAGATCAGCCGGATCGCGTGCAGCGCCAGCCCGTCGGTGAAGTCGTTGGCGTAGACGGACACGTACGCCTCGATGGCGTGGGTGAGAGCGTCGAAGCCGCTGTCGGCGGCCAGCGCCGGGGGCAGGGCGGTGGTGAGGAGGGGGTCGATGATGGCCACGCCGGGGGTGAGCGCGTAGTCGGCCAGCGGGTACTTCTTGCCCGTGGCCGGGTCGGAGATGACGGCGAAGGGCGTGACCTCAGCGCCGGTGCCGGAGGTGGTGGGCACGCACACCAGGCGGGCCAGGCTGCCCAGCGTCGGGAAGCGGAAGGCGCGCTTGCGGATGTCGGAGAACTTGTGCCGCATGTCGGCGAAGTCGATGTCCGGGTGCTCGTAGAGCAGCCACATCACCTTGGCGGCGTCCATGGGCGAGCCGCCGCCGAGCGCGATGATCGTGTCCGGGCGGAAGTCCCGCATGAGGCGGGCGCCGTGCTGCACGGAATCGATGCTGGGTTCCGGTTCGACGTTGTCGATGATCTGCAGTGTCACGGGCTCGGGACGGCGCTTGAGGACGCGGTCGATGCGGTCGACGAAGCCGAGCCTGGTCATGGTCGCGTCGGTGACGATCGTGACGCGGTGGACGTCCGGCATGGAGGCGAGGTAGCGGATGGCCTGCGGCTCGAAATAGATCTTCGGCGGGACCTTGAACCACTGCAGGTTGTTGCGGCGCGTGCCGACCCGCTTGACGTTCAGGAGCTGGGCGGCGGAGACGTTGTTGGACACCGACGTGCTGCCCCAGGAGCCGCAGCCCAGGGTCAGGGACGGCAGGAGGCTGTTGTAGATGCCGCCGATGGCGCCCTGCGAGGAGGGCGCGTTGACGATGATCCGTACGGTCTTGATGCGCTTGCCGTATGCCTCCGCGAGCTCGCTGTCCTCGGTGTGGATGACGGCGCTGTGGCCCTGGCCGTGGAAGGCGACCATGGCGGCGGCCAGGGCGAAGCCCTGCTGCTCGGAGCCAGCTCGCAGGACGGCGAGGACCGGGCAGAGCTTCTCGCGGGTCAGCGGCTCGTCCGGGCCGACGCGTTCGGTCTCGACCAGGATGAGGGAGGTGTCCTCGGGCACGGTGAAGCCGGCCTGTCCGGCGATCCACGCCGGGCTCTGACCTACGGCCGAGGCGTTGACCTTGGGCTCGCAGCCCGCGCCCGTCTGACCGGTGGGGAACAGGAACGCCTCCAGCTTCGCCTTCTCCTCGGCGGTCGCCAGGTGGGCGTGCAGGGTGCGGAACTCGGCCAGGGCGGCGTCGTAGATCTCGTCGTCCAGGATGACGGCCTGTTCGGAGGCGCAGATCATGCCGTGGTCGAACGACTTCGACAGCACGAGGTCGTTGACGGCGCGGCGTAGCTTGGCGCTCTTGTGGACGTAGGCGGGGACGTTGCCGGCACCGACGCCCAGGGCGGGCTTGCCCGCCGAGTAGGCGGACCTGACCATGGCGTTGCCGCCGGTGGCGAGGATCAGCGAGACACCCGGGTGGCGCATGAGTGTGCCAGTCGCCTCTACCGACGGGGTCTCGATCCACTGCACGCAGTGCTCCGGCGCGCCCGCGGCGACGGCCGCGTCACGCACGATGCGAGCGGCCTCGGCGCTGCAGCGCTGGGCCGAGGGGTGGAAGGCGAAGACGACCGGGTTGCGGGTCTTCAGCGCCATCAGTGCCTTGAAGATCGTGGTGGAGGTCGGGTTGGTGACGGGCGTGATGGCGCACACCACCCCCACCGGTTCCGCTATCTCGACCATGTCCTCGATGTCGTCGCGGGCGATGACCCCGACGGTCTTCATACGGCCCATGCCGTGCGTGATGTGCTCGCACGCGAACATGTTCTTCGCGGCCTTGTCCTCGAACAGGCCGCGACCGGTCTCCTCCACCGCCAGGCGGGCCAGCGCGGTGTGCTGGTCCAGGGCGGCGACCGACGCCTTCTTGACGATGTGGTCGACCTGCTCCTGGTCGAGGTCCTCGTAGTCGGCGAGCGCCTTGCGCCCGTTCGTGACCAGCCGGTCGACGGCGATGGCGGCTTCGGACGGCTCACCGCCCGGGGCAGCGGCTCGGGTTCGGGCGTCCTGTCGGGTCATGGGGTTGCGCCTCCATCGTCGAGGTCGTGGGCCGGAAGACCGGCGGCGTGGCGTGTGGGGAGCGGCACCGCGGGGGATCGGTACCGCTTCCACTGCCACCGTCTCGCAGACGGGAGCCGCCACCCAGGCGTCAAAGGTCCCGGCCGGGGCCCGACAGGCCCGGGTCGCCGGGGCCGGTCGGCCACCTGACGACGAGAAGTACCGGATCGTGTACCGGGCGGGCATTCGCCAGCGCCTGTGAGCGCTGTGGTCGTCCCGGGGTGAGGGTGGGGGTATGGATATTCGCTTCGTCCTGGCGCCGTGTAGATCACAGCGAGGCGTCTGTACCGCCGGACCCGCACTCATGCGTTACGCAGTTCTGGGCACCGGCGTCGTCGGCCGGACGATCGCCGGCAAACTCGACTCGCTCGGCCATGAGGCCGTCATCGGCACCCGAGACCCGCAGGCCACTCTCGCCCGCACCGAGCCGGACGCCTATGGCAATCCGCCGTACTCGCAGTGGCAGGCCGAGCACCCGCAGGGCTGTCTGGCGACCTTCGCCGACGCCGCGGCCCACGGTGAGGTGGTGGTGAACACCACCGCGGGCGTCAGCAGCCTGCAGGCCGCCGGTGCCGCGAACCTGGCCGGCAAACTAGTCATCGACATCGCGAACCCCCTGGACTTCTCGCAGGGCATGCCGCCGTTGCCGGCCCCGGTCAACACCGACAGCCTCGGCGAGCGGATCCAGCGCGCCTTCCCCGACGCGAAGGTCGTCAAGACCCTCAACACCATGAACGCCCAGATCATGGTGGACCCGGCGCGTGTGCCGGGCGAGCACACCTGTTCGTCTCCGGCGATGACGCCAAGGCCAAGGGGGCCGTCTCCGAACTGCTCGTCTCCTTCGGCTGGCCGGCCACCGTCGTCATCGACCTGGGCGACACTCCTTGCGGACTGGGCTGTGCCGGTTGGTCGGGGTGGGGGTTCAGGGAGGTGGCGGTGGTGCGGGCGGCGCCGGGTGACGGGGACGCCGGAGTGCGGTCGTGGCTGCCGTACCAGCGGGTGCGTCGCTGAAGCGAGCGCCAGGACTACCGCTCGGGGAGCCAGCGGTGGGCGATCCGGCGTGAGGGGTGTTTCTCGGGCGGGCGGGTGTCGTCGACGCGGAACGTGAGACTGTTCATCACCCCCACCACGCCGTCCACCCGCCAGGTCAGCTGGACGGCCACCGGAATGTCGCTGCGGCGTTCCAGGCGTCCCTCCAGCGTGGCCGTCCCGTCGTGGACCGAGACGATGACGGTGTGGGGCGGCAGGCACATGGCGCTGGTCAGGACTTGGTCGATGATCTCCTGACGGATCTCCTCGTCGGTGCGCAGGAAGACCCGCAGTAGGTCACGGCGAGTGGCGATGCCGATCAGGCGGTCCTCCTCGTCCACCACGGGCAGCCGTTCGATGTGGTGACGCTCCATCACCCGCGCGGCGTCCGCGACGCGTTGCTCCGGGTGCACGGTGATCGCGGGTGTCGACATCAGCTGCCCGGCGGTCATGGCACGGGCCTTGGCAGCGGCGACACGTGCCTTCCGGCGCAGCGCCGGCAGCCGGAAGCGGCCTTGCTGGTCTCGTCGGGCCTGCGCCGCCTGCCGGCGGACCAGGTCGGTCTCGGAGATCACGCCGAGGACCTTGTCATCGGCGTCCACCACCGGCAGGCCGCTGATCCGATGCCGGGCCAGCAACTGTGCCACGTCCTTGAACGGAGTCTCCTGGCGGACTTCGACGACCTTGGGAGTCATCACTTCGCCGACCTTGCAGGTCTTCACGGCCATTCCCTCCTCCACCGGTGCAAGTGGAGCGCGACCGGTTTCCCTTGCGTGCGACCCGCGCACACCGTCCCGTATCCCCGCCGGGCCATGTGCTCCTGCGGTGGGCATCGGGGGCCGGAACTCGCGGGTGAGGGCGGCCGGTCCGGTCGCCGCTGTCCCGTTGGACGGTCCCGGGTAGCCGACCCCTCGATGCCCTTTCAGCCTCCCGCGCACCGGCTTGACGGGGCAGGGCCAACTGGTCCCGAGCTTCCGGGCCGAACTGCCCTCTTGCCGCCTGGACCTGGTCGGTGCCGAGACCGCCACGGCGAAGACCGGAACGGCCGACCACCTGGCCGGGGGTGTCAGAGGCTGAAGGGAAGCGCAAACGTCAGGTGGGGCTGGGCAGTTGCGCTCACCGCTGCCACGGCGCCGGCATCGGCTGAGGGCGTGGCGGCGATGCGGAACGACCATGGGTTGAAGTCCGTGACGGCCGCCAGCCCCGCCAGACTGAGCCCGGGCTCATCCGTGCTTTGCGGCGCCGAGTGCCGTAGACGCGGCCAGACGGTATCTGACCAAACGTGCACGAAGTTGCGGGAGGGATATCCGTTTCGTTTCGTCAGGTGGTGTGGATTCTCCGGTGAGTTCTGGGTTCATTTTTTTGGCCGTCGCCCAGTGGATCATTGCCGGGACCGTCCGCCGCGTGGCGGGCTGTCCGCCGGTGCGGTGAGGCGGACGGTCGCGAAGCTGTCGGGGAGGAGGGCCCACTCGCTTGTCGCGGATCCTGATGGCGCGGTGCGCAGCTCCCGGCTGCTCCTCGGCGTCTGTACGGCCCTTCGCCAGAGCGGAGGGGGTAAGGCCCGATCCACGACGCCCGGTCGGCGCGCCGGACAACAGGTACAGGGCCGGCCGTCGCCTGGGCCTGCCGCTGCAGGGGAGTGCCGGTCGGCCCTGGCAGTGGCGCCAACAGACCCCATGCGGAAGGGGAGTGGCCGGGTGAGTCTGGGGGTGACAGCAATGGCGTCCTGGATGTGGGAGGCACGATGAGCGCTCTGGTGGTAGTCGGTGTGGACGGGTCGGCGTCGAGTCTCGCCGCGGTCGAGGCAGCGGCGCGGGAGGCGCGGTTGCGCGGGGCGGGATTGCGGGTGGTGCACGCGTTCTTCTGGCCCGCGATGCACGTACCCCTGGGTCCGTCGCCGCTGGGCCCGTCCGACGGCGGGCTCCGGAACATGGCCGACCGTCTGGTGGCCGAGGCGGTGGAGCGTGCGCGTGCCGCGGCACCGGAGGTCGATGTCAGCCATGCCGTGGTGACCGGTGAGCCGCTGACGGTCCTGGAGGCGCAGTCGCGTGCGGCCGAGCTGGTGGTGGTCGGGTCCCGCGGCATGGGCGGGTTCGTCGGGTTGTTGGTCGGGTCGACCGCGGTGCACCTGGCGGCACATGGCCGGTGTCCGGTGCTGGTCGTGCGTGAGCAGCCGAGTGCGGAGGGCCCGATCGTGCTGGGCGTCGACGGATCGGCCGCGGGCGGGCATGCGATGGACTTCGCCTTCGCCGAGGCCGAGCTGCGGAAGGCGCCGCTGGTGGCACTGCACGCCTGGACCACGTGGAACGCGCCGCTGCCCGCACCGCAGGACGCGACGACGCCGTACGCCAACCCGCCGGGCGCCCTGGCCGGGGAGGAGGAGCGCCTGCTGTCCGAGGCGCTCGCCGGCCGCCAGGAGCGTCACCCGGGTGTGGTGGTGGAGCACAGGGTGGTGCATGGCGGGACGCGGGAGGCGTTGATCGAAGCGAGCCGGTCCGCCCAGCTGGTGGTGGTCGGTGCCCGGGGGCGTGGCGGGTTCGCCGGGCTGCTGCTCGGCTCGGTCAGCCAGGCCCTGCTGCACCACGCTCACTGTCCGGTCGCGGTGGTGCGGGGAGCGGGTGCGCAGCGCTGATCGCCTCCGGTACGAGGCCCGCCGCCCTGGTCCGCCGTGCGGAAGTGCGGGGGGCCGGCCGGGTGGGCGCGAAGCGGGTGAGGACGGGGCCGCAGACGGCGAGAAGCATCACGTAGGTGGTGACCAGCGCAGCAAGGCGGCCATGCGTGGGAGCGGCCAGGCCGATGATGACGACGGAGAACTCGCCGCGGGCGATGAGCGCGGTTCCGGCCCGCAGCCGGCCGCGGCGGCCCGCGCCCTCGCGTCCGGCGGCGTACCAGCCGGAGGCCAGCTTGGTGGCGGCCGTGACCACGGCCAGCGCCACAGCGGCGGGCAGCATCGGCAGCAGGTCACCCGGATCGACGGACAGGCCGAGGGCGAGGAAGAACACCGCGGCGAACAGGTCGCGCAACGGGCTGAGCACGGCCCGGGCCCGGTCGGCGGCGGTGCCGGTCAGGGCGAGGCCGATCAGGAAGGCACCGACGGCGGCCGATACGTGGATGATCTCGGCCAGCGCGGCCACGATCAGCGTGACACCGAGAACGCGCAGCAGTACCTGCTCGGCGTCGGGGTGGGACAGGACCCGGCCGACATGGTGACCCCAGCGCCAGGACACGGTGATGGCCGCGGCGACGGCCGTCATGGCCGCCGCGACGGCGAGCAGCGCCTGCCACCAGGTGCCGCCGGAGACGACGACGGCGAGCAGCGGCAGGTAGGCGGCCATCACGAAGTCCTCCACCACCAGCACGGACAGCACCGCGGGGGTCTCCCGGTTGCCCAGTCGGCGCAGGTCGCCGAGCAGGCGGGCGACGATGCCGGAGGAGGAGACGTACGTGGCGCCCGCCAGCGCCAGGATCCCGCCGGAGTCCAGGCCCAGTAGCCAGCCGGCCACGGCGCCGGGAGTGGCGTTGAGGACGAGGTCGACGGCGGCGGAGGAACGGTGGCGGCGGAGGCTGACGGTGAACTCCCGGACGGTGAAGTCCAGGCCGAGGACCAGGAGCAGCAGGATCACGCCGATGGCGGCGCCCGTGTCGACGAACTCCCGGGCGGCAGGGACCGGAGCGATCCCGCCGTCGCCCAGGGCCAGTCCGGCCACCAGGTACAGCGGCACGGGCGAGAGGGCGAAGCGTCGTGCGACCGTGCCGAGGAGGCTCAGCGCGGCCAGGATGACGCCCAGCTCCAGCAACAGGGCGACGGGCATGTGCACCGGTCAGCCCTGGACGATGCGCTCGACGTCGGCGATGCCCTCGCGGGTGCCGATCACCACCAGGATGTCTTCAGCTCGCAGGGTCTGGCCGGGGCCGGGGGAGGCGATCACGTCCTCGCCGCGGACGACGGCCACGATCGAGGCGCCGGTGCGGGTCCGGGCCCGGGTCTCTCCCAGGGCCCGGTCGGCGAACGGGCTGCCGGGACGCACCTCGACCTGTCCGGCACTCAGGCCGGGTACCTCGCGGGTCAGGTCGGCGAACCGCTCGGCGATGCGCGGGGCGCCGAGGATCTCGGCGAGGGTGTCGGCCTCCTGGCTGGTGAGCCGGAGGACCGAGTGGGCCTCGTCGGGGTCGTCGCAGGGGTACACCACCAGTTCGAAGTCGCCCGAGCGCTGGGCGACGACCCCGATCCGGTCGCCCTCGTGGTTGACGAACTCGTAGCGCAGCCCCACTCCGGGCAGCAGCACCTCGTTGACGTCCATGTGATCTTCCCGTCGTCAGGCATCCGGATTTCCCGCGCGGGCCCGTGGTCCCGGCCCGCCGTGCACAGGTCTTCGGCAGGCGTCGCGGGGTACTCAAGCCCTCGTACCGCAGGTGTCCGATCCCGCGCGGCCGGTGATCAGTGTGCTGAGCACCCGGGGGGACCCGACAGGGCCGAGTGGCCCCATGCGACGGCCCGACGGCCCCTGGGCGTACCAGGGTGGCCGCACCGAGGCTTGAAGCCGAAGGGCCGCGCGTCGGCGATGGCCCGGGACGGGAGCATCCAGTGAGTGATCCAGTGATCGTAGGCGTGGACGGTTCCGCCTCCAGCATCGGCGCGGTCGAGGCCGCGGCCCGTGAGGCGCACCTGCGAGGGGCGGGACTGCGGATCGTGCACGCCTTCGGCCATGGGCCCGGACACCTGCCGACCGGAGGACCACCGTGGAACCCTGCCGACCACGGGTTGGAGCCGATGGTGCGGGGGGCACTGGCGCGCGCCGAGGAACGGGCGCACGCGATCGCGCCGGACATCGAGATCACCCGGTCGGTGGTGGCCGGGGATGCGCTTGAGGTGCTGGAGATCGAGTCGCGGTCGGCGCTGCTGGCGGTGGTCGGCAGCCGGGGCCTGGGCAGCTTCGCCGGGCTGTTGCTGGGCTCGACGGCGGTGCATCTTGCCGCCCACGGCCGCTGCCCTCTGATGGTGGTGCGGGGCCGTCCCGATCCGGCCGGCCCAGTGGTACTGGCCGTGGACGGCTCCGAAGCAGGCGAGGCGGCGGTGGAGTTCGCGTTCGCCGAGGCTGCCCTGCGCAAGGTGCCGCTGGTGGCCGTACACGTGTGGAACACGTGGAGCGAGCGCGCCTACGAAGGCCCCGGCGACCCCCTGACCGCCGTGGTGGCGGACGCCGACCGTCTCCGTGAGGCCGAGCAGCACCTGCTGGACGAGACGGTGGCCTCCTGGCAGAAGGCCCATCCCCAGGTCGTGGTGGAGCGGCGCCTGGTGCGTTCCCGGATCCGCCCGGCCCTGATCGACGCCAGTCGCGGCGCCCAGCTGGTGGTGGCCGGCGCCCGGGGTCGGGGCGGCTTCACCGGCCTGCTGCTCGGCTCGGTCAGCCAGGCCCTGCTGCACCACGCCCACTGCCCCGTCACCGTCGTGCGCGGGAAGGAGTGACTGTGCCTCAGCAGACCACGGCCGGAAACCACACTCTGCCGACACAGACGCTCCCGCAGCCGGACGCCTACCGACGCGACGCCGCCGAAGTGGCGAACGTGCTCGCGGTGGTCCCGGCCACGGGCCTGACCACGGCGGACGCTGAGCAGCGGACCGCCGCCTGGGGCGCCAACGAACTGGCCGAACCGGCCCGTCGGCCGCAGTGGCTGCGCCTGCTGGACCAGTTCCGCAGCTGGCTGATCGGCATCCTGCTCGCCGCCGCCGTCGTCGCCGGGATCATCGGCGAGGTCAAGGACGCCCTCGTCATCACCGTCGTCCTGCTCATCAACGCCACCATCGGATACCTGCAGGAACGCCGGGCCGAGCGTAGCCTGGAGGCGCTGCGCCAGATGCTGGTCCCCACCGCCCGTGTGCGTCGCGACGGGCAGGTGGGGGTGATCCCGGCCGGCGCCCTGGTGCCTGGCGACGTCGTCCTTCTGGAAGCCGGAGACCGCGTCCCGGCCGATGGGCGCCTGGTGGTCGCCGAGTCGGTCGAGGCCGCCGAGGCCGCGCTGACCGGCGAGTCCCAGCCCGTCGCCAAGACGACCGCACCCACCACGGCCGACGGCGACGAGCCTGTCCCCGTCGCCGAGCGCACCGGCATGCTGTTCATGAACACCGCGCTGACCCGCGGCCGCGCCGAGATGATCGTCACGGCCACCGGCATGCGTACCGAGGTCGGCGCGATCGCCGAGGCGCTGCGCACCGGCGCGGAACCACCCAGCCCGCTCCAGGTCCAGATGGACAGCCTGGGCCGACGACTGGCCCTGGTCAGCGGCATCGCCGTGGCCGCTTACGCGCTCGTGTCCCTCCTGCGCGGCGAGGAACTCGCCGACCTCGCGCTGCGCGCGGTGGCTCTGGCCGTCGCCGCGATCCCCGAGGGGCTGCCCGCCGTTCTCGCGCTCACCCTGGCCCTGGGCGTCCACCGCATGGCCCGCCGCGGCGCCATCGTCAAACGCCTGGCCTCCGTCGAGGCACTCGGCTCCGCGACCGTGGTGTGCAGCGACAAGACCGGCACCCTGACCCTGAACGAGATGACCACCCGTGCCCTGTGGGCCGCCGGGCGCGCCTACGAGGTGACCGGCGAAGGCTACGACACCACCGGCACCGTCCTCCCCGCCGACGGGCGGCACGGCCGGGACCCACACGATGCGACCCTGCACGACGTGGGCACGCATGACGCGCACACGCCGGACGCGGCCCCGCCCGCCCTGCACGACGCGGTGCTGCCGTTCGCGCTGTGCAACGACGCCCGTATCACCCCCGACGGCATCATCGGAGACCCCACCGAGGCCGCCCTGGTCGTACTCGCCGCCAAGGCCGGTGTCGACGCCGGGCTCCGCGGCCGCGTGCCACGTACCGGTGAAATCCCCTTCGACCCGGCCGCCAAGTACATGGCCACCTTCCACACCGACGCGGACGGCCGCGTCCGCGTCCACGCCAAGGGAGCCGTCGACGTCCTGCTGGACCGCTGCACCCACGTCCTGACCGAACAGGGCCGCGCCCCCCTCGACGCCGAGCGCCGCCGTGAGGTCATCGACGTCGCCCGACGGATGGGCGGTCAGGGCCTGCGCGTTCTCGGGGCCGCCACCGCCACCACCGACCAGCCGAACCCTCGGGAGGCGACGGGACTGACCCTGACCGCGATCGCGGGAATGGCCGACCCGCCACGTCCTCAGGCCCGGGACGCCGTCGCCCTGGCCCAGGCAGCCGGCGTCACCGTCAAGATGATCACCGGGGATCATGCCGACACCGCCGCCGCCATCGCCCGCGAACTCGGCATCACCGGCGATGTCGTCGTCGGCGCCGAACTGGCGCGGACGAGCGAGCAGGAACTCGCGGACCGCGTCGAGGATGTCGGTGTCTTCGCCCGCGTCGCTCCCGAACACAAGGTGACCATCGTCCGCGCGCTCTCCCGGAGGGGCCACATCGTGGCCATGACCGGCGACGGCGTCAACGACGCCGCGGCCCTGCGTGCCGCCCACATCGGCGTCGCGATGGGCATCACCGGCACCGACGTGGCCAAAGAAGCCGCCGACATGGTCCTGACCGACGACGACTTCTCCACCATCGTCCGCGCGGTGCGCGAGGGCCGCTCCATCTACGACAACATCGTCACCTTCGTCCGCTTCCAGCTGTCCACCAACATCGGCGCCATCCTCACCCTGCTCGCCACCGTGCTGGCGGGACTGCCCGCGCCCATGTCCGCGATCCAGTTGCTGTGGGTCAACATCATCATGGACGGACCGCCCGCCATGGCCCTGGGTATCGACCCCCCGCGGGACAATGTGATGCGGCGTCCGCCCCGCCCGTCCGGCGAACGCATCCTGAACGCCCGCCGCCTGGCCGCCATCACCCGCTCCGGCGCGGTCATGGCCGCCGGTACCTTGGCCGTCTTCGCCGGCGCTCGCCACCTCACCGACACCGCGACCGCCGCCACCATGGCCTTCACCACGTTCGTCCTCTTCCAACTGTGCAACGCCCTGGCCGCGCGTAGCGAGGACGGCCCCGTCCTCGGCCGCCACCAGCTGCACAACCGCGCCTTGTGGATCTGCCTGGCCACCGTCCTGGCCCTCCAGGTCATCGCCGTGCAAGTGCCCATGGCCCAAGGAGTCTTCGACACCGTGTCGCTCAGCCCGGCCCAGTGGGCGATCTGCCTCGCCACCGCCTGCACCGTGCTGCTGACCGAGCATGCCTGGCACGTCGGCCGGACATGGCTCGGCCGCCCGACGGACGCGCCCCACGGGCACTGACGTCCCGGACGCGGCGGCGGTGCTGGTGATCCCGTTGTCGGCGAACCGGGTGCGCGGAGCGGCCAAAGGTGTCAGGCAGCCGCACTGACCGGTTCGTCCGTGCCGGACAGGGCGGTGCGGGCCGCGGCGCATGCCTCCTCGGCGGTGTCCGCGGCGCGGGCCGCGGCGGCTGCCCGCCGGCACCGGGTGAGGGTGTGCCGGGCCAGTTCGGCGCGGACGTACGGCAGTGCTGCGGCGCCCATGGACAGGCTGGTTACGCCGAGTCCCGTGAGCACGCAGGCGAGCAGGGGGTCGGCGGCGGCCTCGCCGCACACCCCGCAGGTCTTGCCCTCGGCGTTCGCGGCGTCGGCGGCTGCGGCGATGAGGTCGAGGAGGGCGGGCTGCCACGGGTCCTGCAGCCGGGCGAGCGCGCCCACCTGTCGGTCGGCGGCGAAGGTCTACTGCGCGAGGTCGTTGGTGCCCAGCGACAGGAATCCGACCTCCTGGAGGACGGCACGGGCGCGCAACGCGGCCGAGGGGATCTCGACCATCGCGCCGGTCTTCGCCCGCAGGCCCGCCTGGCGGCAGGCGTCGGCGAACGCCTTCGCGTCCGCGCGGTCCGCGACCATCGGCGCCATCACCTCAAGCCGCACGGGCTTCGGTCCCGAAGCCCAGGACCAGGTCCGGGTCGAGCAGCGCGGTGTCGGCCGGGGCCAGGTCGCGGGCGAGCAGCACGTAGGGTTCTTCGCTGTCCGGCAGCCCAGGCATGGGCACCCCCAGCAGCCGGGCGATGATGCGGTCGCGTACGTCGTCCAGGTCCGCGACCCTGCCCGCCAGGTACTCGCCGGCCTGGGCCGGCAGCGCCCGGTACGCGGCGAAGGCGTCGAAGACCGCGCGCTCGGCGCAGCTACCCCCGGCGATACGTCGGTCGACGTCGGCTGTGAGTTCGGGGTCCTGGGCCATCAGTGCCCGGGCTTCGAGGACCGCCTGTGCCCCACCGCCGGCCAGGTCACCGCGCGCCGTGAGATCCGCGGCGACAGTTTCCACTGCCCGCCGGGCGCGGCCCTGTTCACTCCGGACGGCCTCGGCCGAGATCCGCCGGTCGGGCGGCTGAAGGACCGCGGTCCCCATGTGCCGTACCGTGCCGATCGCCACACCGTGGCGGACGCCGACGCCTCGAAACGTTGTCTCCATCTTGCCTGTCTCCGCATAGGTGCGGCGGCGCACCGCCGCACATCGTCATCTCACATCGCCGCCAGTGGCGGCTCACAGGGCCGAAGCCGGGGCCTTCACCTCCGGCCCTGCGGGGGTGTGTCACCGGCTGTCGCTGGTCTCGGTCCCGGGAAGCGCGGCCCGTCCGGCCTCCAGGCGGGCGACCGGGACTCGGAACGGCGAGCAGGAGACGTAGTCGAGTCCCACACCGTGGAAGAAGTGCACGGAGTCCGGGTCTCCTCCGTGCTCGCCGCAGACGCCGATCTTCAGTCCGGGGCGTGCGGCGCGGCCCTCGGCGACCGCGATCTCGACCAGGCGGCCCACGCCTTCGCGGTCGATCGTCTCGAACGGGGACACCTTGAAGATGCCCTTGTCGAGGTAGGCGGAGAAGAAGGCCGCCTCGACGTCGTCGCGGGAGAAGCCCCAGGTGGTCTGGGTCAGGTCGTTGGTGCCGAAGGAGAAGAACTGTGCCTCCTCGGCGATCCGGCCCGCGGTGAGGGCGGCCCTGGGCAGCTCGATCATCGTGCCGACCGGGCACTCGACGGGGACGCCGGCCTCCTTTGAGACCTGGGCCAGTACCTGCTCCACCTCCTCGCGCACGAGGCTCAGTTCCTCGACGGTGTCGATGAGCGGCACCATGATCTCAGCCCGGGGGTCGCCGCCCGCGCGCTTGCGTTCGACGACCGCCTCGGCGATGGCCCGTACCTGCATGGCGACCAGGCCCGGCGCCACCAGCCCCAGGCGTACACCCCGCAGGCCGAGCATCGGGTTCTCCTCGTGCATGCGGTTCACGGCGTCCAGCAGCTCGGCGTCGTGCGCGCTCGGCGGCGTGCCGTGTGCCTCGGCGGTGGCGAGGCGGACGGCGAGTTCGGTGCGGTCGGGGAGGAACTCGTGCAGCGGTGGGTCGAGGAGGCGGATGGTGACCGGGAGGCCGTCCATCGCCTCCAGGATGCCGATGAAGTCCTGCCGTTGCAGCGGCAGCAGCGCGTCCAGCGCCCGCTCGCGTTCGACGTCGGTGCGGGCCAGGATCATTGCCTCGACCAGCTGCCGCCGGTCGCCGAGGAACATGTGCTCGGTGCGGCACAGCCCGATGCCCTCGGCTCCGAACCGGCGGGCCCGGGCGGCATCCTCGGGGGTGTCGGCGTTCGCCCGCACGCCCAACCGCCGTACCCCGTCGGCCTGTTGCATGGCACGAGCGACGGCGCCGACCAGCCCGGCCGACCGCTCACCATGCCCGCCGGTCTCGAAGTACCGCATCACCGCAGAGTCGACCAGAGGCGCCGCGCCGGGGTAGACGGCGCCTTCGGACCCGTCGACGGAGATGACCGTGCCCTCCTCGACGGTGGTGTCGCCCACGGTGAACCGGCGCCCCCGCACGTCCACGGTGATCTCCTCGGCGCCACACACGCAGACCTTGCCCATGCCGCGGGCGACCACGGCGGCGTGGCTGGTCTTGCCGCCGCGGCTGGTCAGCACCGCCTGGGCGGCGATCATGCCGGGCAGGTCGTCGGGGGTGGTCTCCTGCCGTACGAGGACGACCTTCTCACCGGCGGCGGCACGGCGGACCGCCTCGGCGGAGTCGAACACCACGGCACCGACGGCGGCGCCCGGTGAGGCCGGGATGCCGTGAGCGAGAGCCTCGGTGACGCCCGAGGTGTCGAAGCGGGGGAACATGAGCCGGGCGAGCCGGTCTCCGCTGACGCGCGCCAGGCCCTCGTCCGGGGTGATGAGCCCCTCGTCGGCCAGTTCGGCGGCGATGGCGAACGCGGCTTCGGCGGTGCGCTTGCCGACCCGGGTCTGCAGCATCCACAGTCGGCCGCGCTCGATGGTGAACTCGATGTCGCACAGGTCCCGGTAGTGGGTCTCCAACGTTCGCATATGGTCGCGTAGTTGGGCAAAAGCTGCCGGGTTCAGTCGGCCCAGTTCGTCCAGCGGCACGGTGTTGCGGATGCCGGCGACGACGTCCTCGCCCTGCGCGTTGGACAGGTAGTCGCCGTACGTGCCTGGGGCGCCGGTGGCCGGGTCGCGGGTGAAGGCGACGCCGCTGCCGGAGTCGGGGCCGAGGTTGCCGAAGACCATGGTCTGGACGTTGACCGCGGTGCCCAGGTCGTCGGCGATGTGCTCGCGTCGGCGGTAGAGCCGGGCGCGTTCGCCGTTCCAGGACTCGAAGACGGCCAGGACCGCCCGGCGCAACTGCTCCGCAGGGGACTGTGGGAAGTACTCGCCCGTCTCCTGACGGATCAGCTCCTTGTAGATCTCGACGAGCCCGGCCAGATCGGACGCGTCCAGGCCCAGATCGTCCGCCGCGCCCCGGGCCTCCTTGAGGCGGGCCAGCGAGTCTTCGAACAGCGCACTGTCGACGCCCATGACCGTGCTGCCGAACATCTGTGCGAGGCGGCGGTAGGAGTCCCAGGCGAAGCGTTCGTTCCCGGAGGACTTCGCCAGCCCGAGCACGGATTCGTCGTTGAGGCCGATGTCCAGGATCGTCTCCATCATGCCGGGCATGGAGAAGCGGGCCCCGGAGCGGACGGACAGCAGCAGCGGGTCGTCCGGCTGCCCCAGCCGCCGACCGGCGGCCTCCTCCAGTGCCGTCAGATGATCGGAGATCTCGCGGGCCAGGCCGTCCGGCTCGGCGCCGGCGGTCAGGAAAGCGCGGCAGGCTTCCGTGGTGACGGTGAACCCGGGTGGCACCGGCAGGCCCATCCGGGTCATCTCGGAGAGGTTGGCGCCCTTGCCGCCGAGCAGGTCGGCCATGTCACGGCCGCCCGCGGCGAAGTCGTACACGTAACGGACCATGACGGTATGCCCTTTCGTCCTGCTGTCCCGGGGGAGGTTGTGGAGCCCGGTCGTGTCCGCCGGACTCGTGGCAGGTCGGCGGACGACGCGCGGCGGACAGGTTCGGTCGGCTCACATCTCGAAAACGATGCGTGCCTTGATCTGACCGTTCAGAACCTCGGCGATGGAGTCGTTGACGGTCTCCAGCGGACGGGTCTCGTAGATCACCTTGGTGCGTCCGGCGGCGTGCAGCCGGAACACCTCGTCCAGGTCCTGACGGGTACCCACGATGGAACCGATCACCGAGGTGCCGTTGAGGACCGTGTCGAAGATCGGCACGCTGATGGTGCCGCCGGCGGGCAGGGCGACCATGACCAGCTTGCCGCCGCGCCGCAGACCGCCGTACACGGAGGCGAACGCCTGCTCGTTGACAGCCAGCGCGATCGCGGCATGGGCGCCCCCGTGCTGCTTGAGCACCTCGGCCGGATCCTCCTTGCGGGCGTCGATGAGGATGTCGGCTCCCAGCTCCCGGGCGAGTTCGAGCTTCTCGTCGGTGACGTCGATCGCGGCGACGGTCGCCCCGGCGATCTTCGCGTACTGGACGGCGAGGTGGCCGAGGCCGCCGATACCGGAGATCGCCACCAGCTGGGCCGGATGCACTCCGGCGACCTTCAGAGCCTTGTATGTCGTGACGCCGGCGCAGGTCAGCGGGGCGGCGTCGCGCGGGTCGATGCCGTCGGGGACCACAGCGGCGAAGTCGGCCGGGGCGAGCATCTTCTCGGCGTACCCGCCGTCCACGCTGTAGCCGGTGTTCTGCTGCTGCTCGCACAGTGTCTCCCAGCCGGACAGGCAGTGCTCGCACCGTCCGCAGGCCCAGCCGAGCCAGGGCACGGCCACCCGTTGCCCGACGGCCAGGTGGGTGACTCCGTCGCCGAGCGCCTCGACGATGCCGACGCCTTCGTGGCCGGGGATGAACGGCGGGGTGGGCTTGACCGGCCAGTCGCCGTGCGCCGCGTGGATGTCGGTGTGGCACAGCCCGGACGCCTCCAGGCGGATGCGGACCTGGCCGGGGCCGGGCTCCGGGTCCGGGCGCTCCTCGATCACCAGCGGCTGGCCGAAAGACCGGACGACTGCTGCCTTCATGTGATGCTCCTCGAGTCTGTCTGTTCGGTGTGGTTCCAGGGTCGAACGGGCCCCGACGCGGTGGGCAGGTCCTGGAGGTCCTCGCCTGTGGGGCCGCTCGGCCCTCAAGCCGTGCGGAAACCGGCCCTCAGTCGTGCGGGACGACGGCGACCGGGGCGGCGGCGTGGTGCAGGACGGCATGAGCGACCGGCCCGACGCGCATACCGAGAGCGGGCCGGTGCACCCTGCGGCCGACCACCACGAGCCCGGCCTGCACGGCGGCATGCAGTACGACTCCGGAGGGGCGGGCGAGATCGACCGTGTGGGCGACCGGGACTCGCGGGTACTTCTCCTGCCACGGCTTGAGGGCGTCGGACAGTGCCTTCTCCGCCTGCCCCGTGATGCCGCCTTCCTGGCTGGCCAGCTGTCCCACCACCGGGCCATGTCCGTACAGCGGCGGCAGGCTCGGCGCGTGCACGGCGCGCAGCGCGGTCCTGCGAGCGGCGGCCGCGCCGAAGGCGAATTCCAGCAGCGGCGCGGCCGGGTCGCCCAGGTCGTCGAGCCCGACCACGACCTGCCCACCGTCGTGCTTGGCGGCTGAGCGGGCGTTCGCCCGCACCATGACCACCGGACCGTTCGCCCGAGCCAGTACCTGCTGCCCCACGGAGCCGAGCAGGAACCCTGCAATGGCGCCGTGACCGCTGGAGCCCAGCACCAGCACCGCGGCCTTATCCGCCTGGCCCAGCAGCACCTCGGCCGCGGTCTCGGATATCTGCTCGGTGCTGACCGTCAGCTCCGGATGCCGCCCGCGCAGCTCCTCCTCGGCCTCCCGCAGAATGCTCCCCCAGCCTTCGGCCGGGGGTACCCCCATCTCGCTTCGCTCGGCCCAGTGCTTCTGCGTGTCCAGGTCCTGTGCGACGGGCACGTCGTGGGGCTGCCAGATCCAGGCATGCACCAGATGCAGCGGCAGATCGCGGCGCTTTGCCTCGCGGGCTGCCCAGTCGGCGGCGGCCAGGCTCTCGGGGGAGCCGTCCAGGCCGACGGTGATGGGGCGAATCATGGGAAGAGACCTCCGGATACGGGACCAGCGGGCTGCGGACGATGGCGCCGGCCCTTGTCCCCGAGCCTTACGAGAGGGCGGCCGCGGTTCCAGGGGCCGATGGTCCCGACTCGGACGGCATGGTGCCCAACGGTGAAGGCCCGCCCGGGTCTCCTCGGCGTTCGGCACCGGTCGGCGCCGGGCAGGCGATCAAAACCGGTACGCGGGGGAATGCGGGAACAGCAGAGCGAAAAGGGCCGGTCGGCCCTGGCCGTTCGGCCCGGAATCGCGCAGGATCTGTGACAGGGAAGGACCGGTCCCGCCCATCTGGCGGTTCCGTGCCACAGACAGACGACACAGGACAGGAGCTGTTGATGGCGGACAGCGAGCGACCCGGACCCGACAACCCGATCCGGGTCTTCCTGCTGGACGACCACGAGGTGGTACGGCGCGGGGTGCACGACCTGCTGAACGACGAACCGGACATCACCGTGATCGGCGAGGCCGCGAACGTGGAGCAGGCACTGGTCCGCGTTCCCGCGCTGCGCCCGCAGGTGGCGGTGCTCGACGTGCGCCTGCCCGACGGCGACGGAGTGACCGTCTGCCGCGAGCTGCGCTCGCAGATGCCGGAGCTGGCCTGCCTGATGCTCACCTCCTTCGACGACGAGGAGGCCCTGCTGGACTCGATCATGGCGGGTGCGTCCGGGTACGTACTGAAGCAGATCCAGGGCTCGGATCTGGTGTCGGCCGTGCGCACCGTGGCCCGCGGGCAGTCCCTGCTCGACCCCAGCGCCACCGCCCAGTTGATGGCCCGCCTGCGCCAGGGCCAGGAACCGGAGCCCGAGACCGACGCCCTGCCGGGCCTGACCGACCGGGAGCGGGAGATCCTGGCCCTCATCGGCGAAGGGCTCACCAACCGCCAGATCGGCCAGCGCCTCTACCTCGCGGAGAAGACGGTCAAGAACCACATCTCCCGCCTGCTCGCCAAACTCGGCGTGGAGCGACGCATCCAGGCCGCGGTCATCGCCACGCAGGCCCAGGACCGGCTCCGGCACGAAGGGCGCTGAGCCTCCACTCGCAGCCGAAACCCGCAGGGCCGAACGTCCCTCAACTGATCCCCGTGCGGCCCAAGCCGAACCCCCTCCCCGGCCACCAGGCTGGCAGCACACCCGGACACCGCCGGGCAGCACTGATCGGGAGGACGACGGACATGACCGTGCGCGTGGGCATCAACGGCTTCGGCCGCATCGGACGCAACTATCTGCGCTGCGTGCTGGAGCGCGCGGAGAGCGGTACCGGCGAGCCGGTCGAGGTCGTGGCGGTCAACGACCTCACCTCGCCGGCCGCGCTCGCCCATCTGCTGGCGTACGACTCGACGTACGGCCGCCTCGGCCGCACCGTAGAGCACGACGACACCTCGATCACCGTCGACGGCCACCGCATCGCCGTGACCGCCGAGCGTGACCCGGCCGAGCTGGACTGGGGGCACCTCGGTGTGGACGTGGTCATCGAGTCGACCGGCCGCTTCCGCACCCGCGAGCAGGCCGGTCTGCACCTGAAGGGGGGCGCCCGGAAGGTACTGCTCTCCGTACCGGGCAAGGGGGTCGACGCCACGATCGTGATGGGCGTCAACGAGGGCACGTACGTCCCGGAGAGCGACCACGTGGTCTCCAACGCCTCGTGCACCACCAACTGCGTGGCGCCCATGGTGAAGGTGCTCGACGAGCACTTCGGCCTGGTCAAGGGACTGATGACCACCATCCACGGCTACACCAACGACCAGGTCGTCCTCGACGGCCCGCACAAGGACCTGCGCCGCGGTCGCAGCGCCGCCGTCAACATCATCCCCACGTCCACCGGCGCTGCCCGCGCCGTCGGCCTGGTCCTGCCGGAGCTGACCGGGACCTTGGACGGCATCGCCGTCCGCGTACCGGTCGAGGACGGCTCGCTGACCGACCTGAGCGTGGTTCTGGAGCGGCCCGTGACCGCGGACGAGGTCAACGCCGCGTTCCGGGAGGCCGCCGACGGGCCGCTGAAGGGAATCCTGCGGGTCTCGGACGCCCCGATCGTCTCCCGTGACGTCGTCGGCGACCCAGCCTCGTGCGTCCTGGACGCCCCGCTGACGCAGGCGCACGGCGATCTGGTCAAGGTCTTCGGCTGGTACGACAACGAGTGGGGCTACACCAGCCGGCTGCTCGACCTCACCGAGTACGTCGCCAGGACGCTCATGCGGAACTGAGCGGCCGGGCCGGGGGCCCCGGAGCGGCAGGTGGCCGTCGGCTGATGGTTCCGGCCCTACGGTGGAGGGGTGATCAACCGCCCCAGGGGAGGAGAGCACATGGAGATCGTCGCGTACGGCGTCCTGGCGGACGAGGAGCCGCTGCTGCACGACGCGTTCGGCGAAGCCCTCGGTGACCGTCATACGACCTGGCCGGTTGCATGAGGCGATCCGGCAGCGGCACACCAGCCGCCATCCCTTCGCCGAGAAGGACATCCCGGAGGACGTCCAGACCGCCTTGCAGGATGCGGCGGCGCGCGAGTCGGCCGTCCTCCTCTTCCCGGCCCCTGGCACGCCGAGACCGTACTCGACCTGGTCCGCGACGCGGAGAGCCGAGACGCCATGGACTCCGGCGCCCGCGCGGACCTCATCCGCTGGACCCGGCTCGGAGCGGAGGCGGACACCGCCGTCCCCGAGTACGCCTTCGGCCCGCGCAAACGGGACGGCAAGGCGCCTGTACGGGACTTCGCCGGACGCCGGCCGGTTGCCGACCGCAGCAGTACCGCCTTCGAGCACACCCCGCACCTGGCCCTGCTGAGCACCCCCGGTGACACAGCCGCCGACTGGCTGCGCGCCGGACAGGCCCTGGAAAGGGTTCTGCTGGAAACCACCCTGGCCGACCTGGCCACCTCCCTGACTCCATGCCCTGGAAGACCGCGAGCTGCGCCTGCTGGCCCGCGACCCGGGATGGGGCACGGGCCACGTGCAGATGGTGCTGCGACTCGGCTACGGCCCCCGGCTACCCCCCGTCGCCCGGTGAGAGAGGTCCCCGACATCGTGTGACCGAGGCCCCGGCCGGGCAGGAAGAGGTGGCTCTCCGGCCGTCGACGGGTTCGACGCCGCTCGTGTGCGCCGCGTGTGGTTCAGCCGGTGTGATCCGCCTCGGTGGGGGCACGCGGCGAGCGGGCTCGTTTCCGCCGGACGGGAGTGAGATTCCCTGGCTTGGCAGGGAGCCGCGGGCCTCTGTTCCTGCGGTCGACGGACGCGGGTGCCGATCGCTGCCGAAGGGCTGCCCGGCGGCGGCCGGCGAGCCCGATGGGCGGCTTCCCGGCCTCCACGCCGGTTGATCAGACCACCTTGGTGGAACGACTTGCTGAACGTGAGGACGCGGCTGCACCTCGTCGCCATCACTCGGTCCTTCGGTCACTCGTGCGGGATCACCGCGACCGGCGCAGTGGCGTGGTGCAGCACCGCGTGTGTGACGGGTCCGATGCGGGCCCCCAGCGGGGTGCGCCGGATGCGGCGGCCGACGACGACCAGCGACGCCTCGCGGGCGGCATCGACCAGATGGTCGCCGGCGCTGCCGACCAAGGTCTGCTCGACGACCTCGAGGTTGGGGAACTTCTCGCGCCATGGCGCCATGGCCGCCTCGACGGCGCTCGCCTCCTCGCGGGCGAGTTCGGCGTTCACCACCGGGTCCAGGGGGAGCCCGTAGGCGAAGTAGGGCGGCTGGCTCCAGCCGTGCACCACGCGCAGCCTCGCCGAACGACGGGCCGCCGCCTCGAACGCGAACGAGATGACCGCGTCGTCGGGGTGCCGATGGTCCAGTCCCAGCACAACGTCCCGGTACGGCGTGGTGCTCGAAGGCCGGCCGTCCGCGTCCGTCTGGTGCTCGTCCTCGGCGCTCACACCGGAGCGTACGAGGACGACGGGGCGGTCGGTGTGCGCGACGAGAGCGAGCCCGACGGAACCGACCAGGAAGCCCACGGTGCCACCGAGGCCCCGCGATCCGATGACCAGCGGTTCGGCCTCCGTGGACGCCGACACCAGCGCGGTCATGGGCGGTTGCGGAACCTGCTGCGAGGTGATCTCCAGGCCGGGGTGGTGCTTGTGCAGCCGCTCGGTCGCCTCGCGCAGGACACGCCCACCCCAGTGCCGGTGTGCCGCGTTGTCAGGCTCCGGCAGGGCGTAGGGCTGCCAGTCCCAGGCGTGCACCAGGTGCAGGGGGAGGTTACGCAGTTCCGCCTCGCGCGCGGCCCACTCCGCGGCGGCGAGACTTTCCGGCGAGCCGTCGACTCCGACGGTCACGGTACGGGGCATGGCGGAGACCTCCTGGAAATGAATGGGGCGCCTGCTGCGACCCATTGACACGGTGTCAGCCGGGGCCGTCGCGGCAGCAGGGCCTATCGGCCCGCCCCGTAGCGGCATACGGCCCTGATGAGCAGACAGGCCGGAGCTACGGTCCTGGCCTCGCCGTCCGCCCAAGACCCCGCGGAACTCACCGCTGCTCGTTGTGGGGGCTCTGTCTGCGAGTTCCTGGCAGTGCTCCCCGAGCGCGGCCGGTAGCACGGGTGTCAATACCAGGCCCCTGACACGGACCGGCCGAGGGGCTGACGGGCATGCCCTTCAGGGGACCGCACGGCGCGTCCGGCTCGTATGTCAAGGCCGTATGGCAGGCCCGGAAGGGCCGGTCAACCCTCTCCCGAGCTGGGGACCGTGGCGCAGGGTTGGCGGTACGGGGGAGAGCTTTGCAGAGGAGAGCCGTCATGCAGACCCAGGAAGTCGACGCCACAGCCGTTCGGTCCCTGCTGGCCGCGGCGGTGGCAGCACCGTCGATCCAATCGAGCGGCGTCACACCAGCCGGATGCCCTTCACCGGCCGCCCGGTGCCGGAACCGGTCGTGGCACAGATGAGCACCGCCGCCCGCGCCGAGGGCGCGCGCCTGGACGTTCCCGACATCATGGGAACCCGGCGTCTGCCGCAGTTGACCCAGGCGGCCGAGGCCCGCAACGCATCCCATCCGGCTCGCACGGCCGAGGCACGCACCTGGCACCGCCCCGGGAAGGGACACCCCCTACGGCATCCCCGTGACCGCCCTGGGCGCCCGGGATGCGTCCGGACGGATACCGATGCGGGATTTCACCGGCTGGCTGCCGGTGCCGTACCTGCCCGCCCTGCCCTTCGAACGCCACGCCCAGGTAGCGCTGTTGTGGACCTCGTGGGACCGGCGCGAGGACTGGTTGCGGGCGGGCCAGGCCCTGCAGCGCGTACTGCTCACAGCGACGGTGCACGGGGTACGCACCTCCATGCTGCACCAGGCGATGGAGTGGCTGGATCTGCGGGCGGCGATGGGCGGATCGAGGCAACCCGTGTTGCCCGCAGTTGCTGATCCGGTTCGGGTACGGCCCCGAGGGCGGCCGCACGCCACGCGCGGCCGCGCACGCCACACCTCGTCCGCCCTCGGACCCGAGCCGGCGGGTTCCGACGCGCGTGCCGTTCCATCCGACTCACTGTTCCACCCCGGCGGCATACGCCCTGCCGACGAGGCACGAGTCGGAAGGCGGGCGGCCGCAGTTCACTGCATGCCGCCGCTCCCGCTCCCTTGAGCTCGCCTCCGGTGACCATCTCGGATTCGACCCAGGCGTGGATGGGGCGTTGGAGGTTGAAGTGACGCGGCCAACGTCGCCCCGGTCCTCTCTGGTCCGAGACTGCCGGTGACGGCCCGCGGCCGGGAGTGCCTCGTGGGGATGTTCGGCATGTCGTCACTGGAGAACCGTGCGGAAACAAGGCTCGACACTCACTGGCACATAGTCTCCCTGGGCGGCGCGCCAGGCGCTCAGCTCTGCTTGAGGGAGATCCTGTTCTCAAGGGAGGTGCGTCCCGGCGGCAGATTCGCAAGAACCAGGGCGGGGCTGCTTTGCCCCACCGCCACCCCGCGGTGCCTCGAACGCTCTCCCGCTGCTGGTCAGTGGGGTCGCCCTGGCGTGTTCGGCCCCGCTGTTGGAGGCGTCTTACGCGTGCCGGTGTCCCCGGTTGGCGTTGAACTCGGCCCAGGCACATTCCCACCGCGCCATGCGACGCACATCCAGCCGTACCCGGGCGACCCACCAGCCGCCCACCACTAGCACGCATACACCCGCTCCGGCGGCCGCGCCGAGGGCGGCTCCCTGTGACCTGGCCTCGGCGGGGGTGGGCGGTGCGGGGCGAAGGCGGTCGGCGTCGTCGAGCCACACTGTGGTGGAGGATCCGGCCTTGCTGCCCGCTGCCACCGGGGCCTCGCCGGTCTTGGGAGAGCCGTCGGGGGTCGTCCACCGCACAGTCGTCCGCACGTGATCGTCTGACAGCCCGGAGAACCGTGACGGCGTCGCGGGGGCGGCGTTCTCGACCAGGCGCGCCGCAGTGCGGTGCAGGCCCTGCGCCTGGTCGAGAGCGGAGCGCTCGCCGACGCCGGCCATCACCACGCCCACTGCAGGCACCATGAGGAGCAGCAGCGCCGCCGCTGCGCCGCCGATCCAGGCTTCGGCGATGTCGGAGCGCCGTTTGAGCGGGTTGCGCCGCCAACGCCAGAGCATCACCCTGCCATCCCGTTTCAGCATGCGTGCATCCCTCCGAGCGCGACGGACCTGAACATCACACCGCTACGGTGCCGGATCGGAGATCGGTGGAGGCAGTGACCAACGGGGTCGTCTTGTGAGGGCCGAACGGCCCCGTTGTGAAAGGCCGGCTGGGCCTGATCGGCTGCCGAAGCGGCGCCGGGCACAATGCCGTTCATGACGGACGACGCGGGCGATGGCATGGATGCTCCTCAACTGGGTGAGGCCGTGGCGCTGTTGGCGGGCTTTCTGGGCGCCGAGCCGTTGACCGCGGCCATCACCTCACTGGAGCGGGACCTGGCGGGAAGGCCCGCGAGGGAGGTCGGTGACATGGCTGGCACTCGGGGAATCAGTCCCGAACTGATGGTGGCTGCGCTGACCGTGCGTGAGAGCCTCGGCCGGCTGAACGACCTCATCCACGCGGCCGGGATCGTGCTGGCGTTGCCGCATCTCCTGGAGGACGGGGAGGAGATCGCCGTACGTCCTTCGCTGGCCGCCGGCAACGACCCGGGCCGGCCCTTCGACCTGGAGACGGACCGACGCGTGGCGGAGTTCAAACTGGCGCGGTGGCGCGGCGCGGACGCCATGCGCAAGCGGCAGACGTTCAAGGACCTGGTCATGCTTGCCGCCGACGGCACGGGCCGGCGCGCCGAGTTGTTCGTCGTCGGACCTGAGCCCGGCCGCTTCCTGCGGACCTCCAGGGCGACAGCGGCCTGGGCACTGGACCGCACGCCGCACGCGCGCCGTGTCTTCGAGGAGTCCTTCGGCTCCCTGGACGTCTCCGTCGCGGAGTTCACCGAGCGCCACGCCGGGCATGTCCGGGTCACCGACCTGTGCGACGTACTGCCGCCCATGGTGGCAGCGGCGCTGGTGCGCTGATCAGCGCAGGGCACTCGGCCAGGCGTCGGTCATGCTGCGGAAGGCGTCCCGGATCCGGACGGCTCCGGGGCGCGCAGCATGGTCAGCAGCATGACGCTGGGTTCGGTGGCGCGCACGGTGTGCGGCAGACGTGCGGGTAGGTGGATCCAGCTCCCGGGCGTCGCCTCGGTCTTCTCGTCACCCAGGACGAGGTCGAGGCGGCCCTGGACGACCAAGTTCCGCGGGGTGAAGGCGACCGCCTCCCGGTACAGAGCGCTGTCAACTCTCGGGAGACGGTCACCGCTTGAGGGTCGTCGTCAGGACGGCGGTTTCGCCTGCGTCTGGGCCGCCTGCAGATCGGCGAGCAGTTCGGCCTGCCCGGCCAGCACCCCGGAGAGGATGGTCCGCGCGACCCTCAGGAGCTCGGCGATGTGCGGGCTGGTCAGCGAGTAGTACACGGTGGAGCCCTCCTTGCGGGTCACCACCAGGTTCGCCCGCCGCAGCACCGCGAGTTGCTGTGAAAGGTGGGTCGGCTCGATGCCCACCTCTGGCAGCATCTCCGCGACCGCGTGCTCGCGCTTGCTCAACAGTTCCAGCACCCGGATGCGGGCCGGGTGGCCGAGCGTCTTGAAGAACTCGGCCTTCAGTTGGTACAGCGGCGTGCTCAACGTGCCGTCGCCTCCCCAGTACAGCAGCGCGGCCGCACCGGCCGGTCCTCGGGGCATCGCATCCACCTGCTCGTCGACAACATGGGCCCCATCCTCACGCGCGGCGACGGCCACGCCGAATCCGCGCACGAGAACCGAGCCACCCGAAACCAACGGTGATGACCTGAGCAATTAATCAAATTAGCAAGTCCCTACGTGGCATGAGGAGGCTTGCGTGAAAATCCTTGCGCTGCGCGGCGCGGATGTCATCTGGTTCAAGTGCCCCGCCTGCTGACTCAAGTGCGGATCGGTCCCGGCCATGCTCCGTGCATACGTCACCGACTGCCGCGATACGTTGACCGGGATGACGTACGCGACTTGTCGTCCCCTTGCCGCCTGGCTTGTCTTCTCGCTTGTCCTGTCGCTTGTCGCTTTCAGGTGAGAGGGTCCGCCGACCCGGCAGACTGCATGAACACCCCTCGCCGCGCGCTTGGCGCCGGACCGATGAGCACCAGGACCACGGCGGAGGAGGAGCAGGCCCCGCGGCTGCTGCTGGTCGAGCGGGCCGACCACGACGACGACCAGGCACCGGTCGAGCCGGGCCCCCGGCGCCGGAAGTTGGCCGGCCGGGGGCAGCAGCAAGCTAGACGATCAGATATCTGATCGGTCCGCCGTGCCGGGCAGCCGCTGCGCTGAACACGCCGCCCAACCATCCAGCACCTCCTCCACCTTCAGCGGATGGGAGGAGACGCGATACTTCCCGACGTAGTCGGACTTGTTGATGGCGGGGGAGACGGCGGCGGGGTCGACGACGCCGCCGCCGATGGCGCCGCAGGCACTGTCGAAGAAGGGGAGGGGTTACCCGTCTGGAAGACGGTCGGGTCCTTCTCCCAGGGCGTTTGCCCGTGACGCGTCCGAGTAGGGTTTGCCGGCGCGGGTCATCTCGCCGGGGCGGCCGCCCTTGACCCGCACCCAGGTCTGCTCCAGCCACATCCGGAACGCGTCCGCCAGTGCGAACTTCACCGCCATCGGGTGGGTGCCGTGTTCGCGGGCGAACTCCTCGAACACCTTGAAGCCGCGGGCGTACGCGCGCCGGGTGTTGTCCGAGCGGCGGTTGGCGATCCAGGACGCGGCCAGCATGGGCAGCACGTCGTCCTCGCCGTAGATGCCGACCAGGTGGTCGTAGAGCTTGCGGGCGTGCTCAGGCCACAGGTCGCGCGGGTCACGGTGCAGCGTCGACACGGTCGCCCGTGGCGCGCGCACCGGTTCGGTGGCCGAAGGCACCGCGCCCTCGGAGCACCCGGTCGGCGCGTCCGTCGCGCTCATGCCTCGCCCCTCCGGCCCGACGCCTGCTCACTCGCGCGGCTTTCCCGGGGCCAGGAGGGCTCGTCAGCCGACTCGATGACCCCGCCCTCCGGTTCGACCGTCATCTCCAGCGGCTCGAAGTCGGCCGGGGGCCAGTGCGCTGCCCTCCAACAGCCCCACGGACTCGGTCCCGGAGACCTCGACCATGGGCAGGGGTGTGGGTGGAGTGCTCATCCGGCGGTTTGCTCTGCTTCCTCGCTGACGGGCCGGGACGTCTGGGCGGGCAGCGACCGCATGACACCGGTGCCCTCCAGGTAGGTGCGGGCGCCCTGGATCGCCTCGGGCGTGGTGGCGTACTCGCGTCCCTTCAGGCGCAGCAGCTCCAGCGCGCCGACGGAGTCCAGGACCTGGCGCTGGCCGGGGCGTATCCCGGAGGTCATGACGACGATGCCGCGCCGGTTCAGCTTCTCCATCACGTCCTTCAGGACGAGGGCGCCGGTGGCGTCGATGGTCGTCACGCGGGACATGCGCAGGATGATCACGCGTACGTCGGCGACCTCGGCCAGCTCCAGCAGGAAGCGGTGGGCGGCGGCGAAGAACAGCGGCCCGTCGATCCGGTACGCCACGATGTGCTCGGCCAGCAGTGCGTGCTCCTCGGCGCTGTGGTCACCGCGGTCGAGGGGGACCTCTTCGAGGCGGGCCTGCTTGGCGACCGCGTGCAGGGCGAGGGCGCCCGCGGCGACGAGGCCGATGATCACGGCGTACACCAGGTCGAGGGCGAGCGTCGCGACGGCGGTGAGGACGAGGATCAGCGCATCGGCGCGGGTGGCCTTCGCCATCGCTTTGAGTGAGCCGACCTCGATCATGCGGATCGCGGTGGCCAGCAGCACGCCGGCCAGTGCCGCGAGCGGGATCTTGGAGACGAGGGGCGCGGCCGCGAAGACGATCACGGCGAGAACCACGGCGTGGATGAGGGAGGCCAGCCGGGACCTCGCGCCGGTACGGACGTTGACCGCGGTTCGCGCGATCGCGCCGGTCGCGGGCACGCCGCCGAACAGCGGGGCGGCGATGTTGGCCAGTCCCTGACCGAACAACTCCCGGTCCGGATCGTGCTTCTGGCCGACCGTCATGCCGTCGGCGACCGAGGCAGACAACAGTGACTCCAGGGCTGCCAGCGCCGCCACCGCGACCGCCGGGGCGAGCAGCGAGCCGAGCGCGCCCGGGTCCAGGAAGGACAGCGACGGCGCGGGCAGACCGGACGGCAGGTCACCGATCGGCTTGGCCGCGTCGAGACCGGCCACCTGGGTCACGACGGTGGCCGCGATCACCGCGAGGATGGAGAAGGGGATCGTTGGCCGCCAGCGGGCGCCGATCAGCATCACGGCGGCTACCGACAGGGCGAAGGCGACGGCGGTCCAGTTCGGGCTCTTCGCGAACTCCTCCAGCGCGTTCCAGGCCACCACGAGGACGCGGTCGCCCTCGGACTTGGGCACGCCCAGGGCGTTCGGGATCTGCTGCAGTGCGATGACGCAGGCGATACCGAGAGTGAAGCCCTCCACAACGGGCGCGGGCACGTACCGCATGTACTTGCCGGCCCGCAGTACCGCCAGCGCGACGAGCATGACGCCGGCCATCAGCCCGACGGTCAGCACCCCGCCCGGCCCGTACTCGGCGACGATCGGCACCAGCACCACCGTCATCGCACCGGTCGGCCCGGACACCTGCAGATTCGACCCGCCGAACACCGCTGCGAGCGCACCGGCGACAACCGCTGTCGCCAGCCCCGCCTCCGCGCCGAGCCCGGAGGAGACGCCGAAGCCGAGCGCGAGCGGCAGCGCGACGATCGCCACGGTGAGGCCGGCCAGCAGGTCCCGGCGCGGATCCCGGCGTATCTCCGCCAGATCACTACGGTCGGGCAGCAGCGCGGTGAGCCGAGCCCCGACCCGGCCAAAGGAGATCCTCATCGCGCGGCGACCTCGGCATCCCGCAGCTCGGCCAACAGCTCGTTCCGACCGGCCAGCATCTCTGTCAGGATCCGACGCGCCGCCCCCATCAGGTCGGCGACGTCGCCGCTCGCGAGCGCGTACACCACCGTCGAGCCCTCGCGCTGGGAGGTGACGATGCCCGACCGTCGCAGCACCGCCAGCTGCTGAGACAGGCTGGAGGGCTCCACCTCGATCGCGGCCAGCAGCTCCCGTACGGGCATCGGCCCGTCCTGCAGCAGCTCGAGCACGCGTATCCGTACGGGATGCCCCAGCATCCGGAAGAACTCGGCCTTGGCCTGGTACAGCGGAACGGACACAACCCCTCGACTCCCCCGACAGCGCCCCACCACCGAGGCCGCGAAGGCTGTGCCCGCGGCTACCTGCGAGTACAGCCAACACAGCATCTAACCAATTGCAAAATTTTGCAATTCAGCATCCCGCTGCGGCCTGGGTGATTGTTCTATGGGCGCGACGGCGGGCCAGGTTGCGAGGCGGCCGTCGGCCGGTGAGGGGCCGGTCGCCCCTCACCAGTCGCGGATCAGGCTTTCTTGACCACGCCGGACTTGAGTTGCATCGCCCCGAAACCATCGATCCCGCAGTCGATGTCGTGCCCGTCGACACCGTCGACCAGCCGGATGCCGCGCACCTCGGTGCCGGCCTTGATCCCCGACGGGCTCCCCCTGACCTTGAGCGCCTTCACGACGACCACCGTGTCGCCGTCCTGGAGCGCATTGCCGACGGAGTCCTTGACGACCCGCTCCCCGACGGCATCCCCGGCCTCCGCACCGCTCTCCGCGGGAACCCATTCGTGGCCGCACTCCGGGCACACGACAAGGCCGTCGCCGGTGCCGGCCTTGAACCGCGACAGCCCCAGGAGGTGGTTGCCGTCCTCCGGGGTGTCGGTCATCATCCGCCACTGGATCGCGTTGTTCGGCTGGACCTCGCGCTTGCGGCTGGTGAGAGCGTCGTAGGAGTACCAGAGGTGCTCGCCGACCATCAGCATCGTGGCTGCCGCAAGCATCTCGCCCTCGTGCTGGGCGAGGTAGAGGCGCGCATGCGGTCGGGATCCAAGGACCCCTTGGCGCGGTCCCCATCCGTTGGAAGTAGGCCAGCGGGCGGGGAATGAACCGGCCCCGTTCAGCGGTCTCCACAGAGATGTCGGAGAAGGCGGGCAGGTCCTCGTAGTCGCCCTGGACGACCTTGACGCCGGCCTTCTCCGCCTTCTTGATGTTGGGGCGCCCTTGCTGGTTGATGCCCGCGGAAGGATTTCCAACGACCCTCAGGCGAAAGGTACTTGGAGAACGCAGCGCGGCCGGCCCGCGGCGAAGCCGTCGTCGTCGGTGGGCTCGGTCTGCCGCCAGCCCGTCCGGCGCAGCAGGTCGGCGATGTCGAAGGCCCGCGGCTCGTGCTCGCTGGCCTCCTCGTCCCGCAGCCGCCGGGCCTGCGGGTCGGCGAGCGACCCAGACGACGGCGCAGTAGGGGCAGAGCTTGTTGAGCTCGTAGAGCGACTGTGCGATCAGCCAGTGTGCGAACACCACCCCCACCAGGGCCCCTGCGTCCAGCGCGAGCCACAGCCGGCGGTGCAGCCTCGCCCCGGAGAGCACGGCGACGCCCAGGGCGGTCACGGCGGCGAAGGCGCGAGTCCGAGCAGCATGTTGGGGAAGCCGAACAGGCTGCCCTGCGGGCTGGACATGACGCTGCCGCAGCTCACGACAGGGCTGATGTTGCACGGCGGTTGGTAGGAGGGGTCGCGGAGGAGCCGCCAGTCGTCCACGGTGAGCTGGAAGGACGCGAGCCAGCCGACGGTACCGGTGAGGACCATCACCCATCCCGGGCGGCGGCCCGCGCCCACTGCGTGCGGGCGCCGGGTGGTTGTGGCGTCCGGTGCGAGCGCGGGTCCGGGGCTCATGGGGCTCACCGGGAGCCGGAGGCCGACCGGGTCCGGCGCGTGTGCGTCGGGGCCGCGGTCGGTGTGGCTCGCCTGCGGTAGACGAGGTAGGGCCGGGCCAGGTAGCCGATCGGGGCACTCCACACGTGCACCAGCCGGGTGAACGGCCAGGCGGCGAAGAGCAGGAAGGCGGTCAGGGCGTGCAGTTGGAACAGCAGTGGGGCGCCGGTGATCGCCTCCGGCTGCGGCTGGAGGACGAACAGGCCGCGGAACCATACGGAGACGGTGGAGCGGTAGTCGTAGCCGGCGCCGAAGACGTTGTGGGCGGCGGTGGCGGTGATGCCGAGCACGACGGTGGCGGACAGCAGGGGGAAGAGGAGTTTGTCGCTGCGGTCGGTGGTGAGCCGGATCCTGCGGGTCAGGAGCCGGCGGGTGCACAGCATGCCGAGGCCCGCGACCATGGCGATGCCCGCCACCGAGCCCGCCCAGACGGCCGTGGTGTGGTAAGCGTGCTCGCTGATGCCGACGGCCTCGGTCCACGAGTCCGGAATGGCGAGTCCCACGACATGCCCGGCGATCACCATGAAGGCACCCAGGTGGAACAGCGGGCTGCCCCAGCGCAGCCAGTGGTGTTCGAGGAGCTGGCTGGTGTGCGTGGTCCAGCCGAACTGGTCCTGGCGGTAGCGCCAGATGTGCCCGACCACGAACACCGCGAGGCAGATGTACGGGACGGCGACCCACAGCAGGAGGTCGGTGCCGCTCGCCGCCGCGGCGGCCGACGGGGAGAGGGATGCGGCGTTCATCGGGTGCCTTCCATACGGCTGGTGGTCGGGTCGGCGGGCGGTACACGCGTCGGCGGAGCGGCCATCGGAGGCACGAACGTGCCCGGAGGGGCGAACTCCCCTTCCCCGTACGTTCCGTAGGGGTCGAGGCCGACCTCCTCGTTCGGCGGGCCCTCGGCGACGAGTTGGGCCACCGCCGCGCGGTCCGCCTCGGTGGGCGGCGGCAGCAGGGTGAGCAGCGCGGCCAGGACGTGCCGGTACGGCGAGTCGGCGTCGGCCAACGCCCGGTGGATCAGCTCCAGCCCGCGGCGGTGCTGGCGCAGCGGGGCCTCGCCGCCACCCGGGCCCGCCAGGGCGGCGAACTCCAGCACGACCGGCAGGTGGTCGGGCAGTTCACCCCCGTCGATGTCCCAGCCCGCGGCCTTGAACCGCTGGTTCAAAGTGAGCAGGGCCATGCCCCGGCGGCGGGTGTCGCCGTGCAGGTAGTAGGTGAGGTAGAGGCTGCTCTTGCGGCGCAGGTCGAACATCTCGACGTAGTGGCGCTCCAGTGCCTCCGGCTCCCGGTCGGTGAACCATGGGGTGAAGTCGGCCAGGTGCTCGGCGGCGGGCGAGGGCGGCAGCGTCTTGACGGACGTGGTCAACACTGCTCGGCAGGCTGCGAGTTCGGCGTCCGGGTACTGCAGGAGCAGTGAGCACAGCCGCAGCAGCAGGGTGCGTGACTCGGCCTCCTCGGGTGTGAGGCGGGCCGGGCGGCGTACGGCGGCGCGGACGCGGGTGCGGACGAGGGCGGGAATGGATGGGGGTCCCCCCAGGCGTTTGGCACTGGGGGAGGGCAGCGGGCTCACGGACGGTCTCCGGCGGGGGCTTCGGGCGCACGGCGGCGCAGGGTGGGGATGCCGAGCATCACTCGTCGGCCACCGGCGTCCGCCGGGTCGTCGGACGATTCGACCGGGCACCGGTTCTCCATCGCGCTGAGCGCGGCGGCATCCTCCTTGTGGGCGGCGGGGACGACGTAGCGGTCCTGGTATGTGGCGATGGCGAGAAGCCGGTGCAGGTCCTCCGCCTCGCGCGAGGTGAGGCCGACGGCCTTCAGCGCTGCCTCGTCGCCGTCCTCCCCGAGGGTGCGTTCACGCATGTACGAGCGCAGGGCGGTGAGCTTCATCAGCACCCCGGCGACCACATCGGCGTCCCCGCCGGTGAACAGCTCCGCCAGGTACTCCAGCGGGATGCGCAGCCGGGTGACGGCGGCGAAGACGTGGTCGGGGTCGTCCTGGTTTCCGCCCGCGGCGTCGACGGCGTCCAGGACGGGGGAGAGCGGGGGTACGTACCAGACCATCGGCATCGTCCGGTACTCCGGGTGCAGCGGCAGCGCCACCTTGTACCTCATTACGAGGTCGTAGACCGGGGAGCGGCGGGCCGCGTCCAGCCAGTCCTCCGGGATGCCGGCCTCCCGGGCCGCCGTGATCACGGCGGGGTCGTGCGGGTCGAGGAAGACGCCGCGCTGGGCGTCGAGCAGATCCCTCTCGTCCGGGGTGGCCGCGGCCTCGCCGACGCGGTCGGCGTCGTACAGCAGCAGACCGAGGTAGCGCAGTCGGCCGACACAGGTCTCGGAGCAGACGGTGGGCTGGCCGGCCTCGATGCGCGGAAAGCAGAACGTGCACTTCTCGGCCTTGCCAGTGGCGTGGTTGACGTACACCTTCTTGTACGGGCACGCCGTCACGCACATCCGCCAGCCGCGGCAGCGTTCCTGGTCGACCAGGACGATGCCGTCCTCGATCCGCTTGTACATCGCGCCGGACGGGCAGGCAGAGACGCAGGCCGGGTTGAGGCAGTGCTCGCACAGGCGTGGCAGGTGGAAGAGGAAGGTCTGCTCGAACTCGAACTTGACCTTCTGCGCCCATTCCCCGGTGAGATTGGGGTCGTCGCCCGCGTTCTCGGGGGCGCCGCCGAGGCCGTCCTCCCAGTTGGCGCCCCAGGTGATGGACGTCGGTTTGCCGGTGAGCACCGAGCGCGGGCGGGCGACGGGCATGTCCTTGCCTGCCGGAGCGCTGACGAGGTTGTCGTAGTCGTAGGTGACCGGCTCGTAGTAGTCCTCGATGGACGGCAGGTCCGGGTTGGAGAACAGCGACAGGAGCCGCTTGATCCGGCCGCCGGAGCGCAGGACGAGGCGCCCGCGCTTGTCGAGCATCCAGCCGCCCTTCCACTGCTCCTGGTCCTCGTAGCGGCGGGGATACCCGACGCCGGGCTTGGTCTCGACGTTGTTGAACCAGGCGTACTCGACACCGGTGCGGTTGGTCCACGTCTGCTTGCAGGTGACCGAGCAGGTGTGGCAGCCGATGCACTTGTCGAGGTTCATCACCATCGCGATCTGTGCCATCACTCGTCCGATAGTGGCTTCGCCACGGGGCATGTCAGTACTCCACTTGCTGGCTGCGGCGGCGGATGACGGTGACCTCGTCGCGCTGGTTGCCGGTCGGGCCGTAGTAGTTGAAGGCGTAGGTGAACTGGGCGTAGCCGCCCGCGAGGTGGGTGGGCTTGAGCAGGAGCCGGGTGAGGGAGTTGTGGATGCCGCCGCGTTTGCCGCTGACCTCGGTCTTCGGCACGTTCACGTTGCGGTCCTGGGCGTGGTACATGTACACGGTTCCCTCGGGCATGCGGTGGGTGACCACGGCCCGGGCGGCGACGACGCCGTTGCGGTTGTACGCCTCGATCCACTCGTTGTCCTTGACGCCGATCTTCTCGGCGTCCGCGGTGGACATCCAGATCACCGGGCCGCCGCGGGACAGGTCGAGCATGTGCTTGTTGTCCTGGTAGTTCGAGTGGATGGACCACTTCGAGTGCGGGGTCAGATAGCGGACCGTGACCTCGGCCCGGCCGCTCTCGCCCAGGTGCTCGTCGCCGTAGTGCTTGGGCGTGTTCAACGGAGGCCGGTAGACGGGCAGTTGCTCGCCGAGTTCGGCGATCCAGTCGTGCTGGACGAAGAAGTGCTGACGGCCGGTGAGGGTGTGCCAGGGCTTCTTGTGCTCGGTATTGATCACGAACGGCGAGTAGCGGCGCCCGCCGGTCTCCGAGCCCGACCACTCGTACGACGTCATCACCGAACGGGGCTGGGTGCGCGTGTCCGCGAACGTGATCCGGTCGGCCTCGCGCTCGGCGGCGAGTTCGACCAGGCCCTCGCTGCCGGTCCGCCGCTCCAGCTCCCGGAAGCCCTCGGTGGCCAGGCGGCCGTTGGTGGTGCCGGACAGGGCGAGGATCGCCTCGCACATGTCGGAGGCGGTGGCAAGGGAGGGCCGCCCGGCGGCGATGCCGTCCCTGACGGTGCCGTTGCGGTGCCGGAGGTCGTCAATCTCCTGGTTCGGGTGGACGGTGACGCCCTTGGTGGTGGTGCCCAGCGTGTCGAGCAGCGGACCGATGGCGCGCATCTTCTGCGCGATCGCGGCGTAGTCCCGTTCGATGACGACCAGCTTCGGCATGGTCCGCCCGGGAACCGGTTCGCACTCGCCGGCCTTCCAGTCCCGTACCACCCCGCCCGGCTGGGCGAGTTCGTCCGGGGTGTCGTGCAGCAGCGGCACCGCGAGGACATCGGTGCGGGTGCCGAGGTGGTCGGCGGCCAGTTCGCTGAATTTGTCGGCCATCGTCAGGAACATGTCGTAGTCGGTGCGGGCCTGCCAGGGCGGGGCGACGGCCGGGGTGAAGGCGTGGACGAAGGGGTGCATGTCCGTGCTGGACAGGTCGTCCTTCTCGTACCAGGTGGCGGCCGGCAGGACGACGTCGGAGAGCAGGCTGGTGGAGGTCATGCGGAAGTCCATGGTGACGAGCAGGTCGAGCTTGCCCTCGGGGGCCTCCTCCCGCCACACCACCTCCTTCGGACGGCCCTCGGGCGGGGTCTGCTCGGAGCGGACGGCCGCGTCGGTGCCCAGCAGGTGGCGCAGGAAGTACTCGTTGCCCTTGCCGGAGGAGCCGAGCAGGTTGGCCCGCCACACGGTCAGCACGCGCGGGAAGTTGGCCGGGTCGTCGGGGTCCTCGACGGCGAACCGCAGCCGCCCGGACTTCAGCTCGTCCACGATGTGCTCGGTGACCGGCCGGCCCGCAGCGGCTGCTTCGTCGGTCAGATCGAGAGGGTTGCGATTGAAGCCGGGGTGACCGGGAGTCCAGCCCAGCCGCACGGCCTGCGCGAGTGTGTCCGCGAACGCCTTGCCCTTGAACCGGCCCTTCCCGAGCGGGGAAGCAAGCTCGTCGGGCCCGAACGCCTCGTACCGCCACTGGTCGGAGTTCAGATACCAGTACGAGGTGCCCGCCATGTGCCGGGTCGGCCGCTGCCAGTCGAAGGCGAACGACAGGTGCTGCTGCCCGGTGACCGGGCGGACCTTCTCCTGGCCGACGTAGTGCGCCCAGCCCCCGCCGTTGACGCCCTGGCAGCCGGTCATCGTGATCAGCGCCAGGAAGGCGCGGTAGATGGTGTCGGAGTGGAACCAGTGGTTGGTGCCCGCACCCAGCGCGATCATGGACCGGCCGTTGGTGCGCTCGGCGTTGCGGGCGAACTCCCGGCCGATGCGGGCCGCCTGCTCCGCCGGGACCGAGGTGATCGTCTCCTGCCAGGCCGGGGTGTACGGCTCGGACGCGTCCTCGTACGAAGTGGGCCAGTTGCCCGGCAGCCCGGGACGTGCGACGCCGTACTGCGCCAGCATCAGGTCGAAGACCGTGGTGACGAGCCGGCCGCCGACCCGGCGCACCGGCACCCCGCGCACCATGACCGAACCGCCCTCCGTGGCACCCTCGTCGAAGCGGGGCAGCGCGACCTCGGCCGTCTCCTCGGCCCGCTCCAACAGGCTCAGCTCAGGTACCACGTCACCCAGGTCCAGGTTCCAGCGGCCTCGCTCGGCTTACCCCCCCCCGGAGCCCCGCGCGCCCCCCCGGGCCCCCGGGTGGCCCCGGAACCCCGCCCGGCGCAACCGCTTGGACGCGGCGGGGGCCGGGTGGGGTGCGAGGGCGGCG